>NZ_VCNC01000004.1:0-300000 GCF_006210265.1 Desulfovibrio sp. UCD-KL4C | reverse complement strand
GTTCTTTCAGCCTCTACTCCTATCAGCGCCGCAATAAATACTGCAGCGCGACATAATATCCTTATTAAGGGTGGACGCTATCTTGAAGAAATAGGACAGTGCGATATTGCTTGTTTTGACAAGACCGGAACTCTCACTGAAAGTGAACCAAGCTTGGAAGTCATTTACGCAGTAAAAGGAATCGAAGAATCTGAAATACTAACTTATGCGTTCTCAGTTGAAACACATAATCACCATCCACTGGCACAAGCTATTAAGACTGAAGCCGATAAGCACGAAATATCTCCCCTTCCCCATACCGTTTGTGAATATTTTCTTGGCAAAGGGATGCGAGCTGAGCTTTGCGACAAAACAGGAAATCCAGCAGAAATTCTTGTAGGCAACAAAAAATTAACTGAACAATTTGATGTTCGTATAGGTCTGCTCAGCCGTAATGTCTCCACTCTTAAAAATAAAGGCCTCACAGTTTTATATGTAATCAAAGATAAAGCTCCTATAGGACTACTGGCTTTTGCCAATACCGTGCGCAAGGAATCTTCCGCAGTACTCAAATCCCTTGAACACGGGGGAATAGACAGAACAGTACTGGTCACCGGAGATGAACCTGCAACAGCAACACATCTTGCTCAGATTTTGGATATAAAGGAAATCCACTCCTCGGCTATGCCTGAAGAAAAGGCTGAATTGGTAAAATCCTTACAAACTATCAATACAAAAGTTATGATGGTTGGAGACGGCATCAACGATGCGCTAGCCCTTGCACAGGCTGATGTAGGTATTGCCATGGGAACAGGAGGAGCGGAAGTGGCTGTTGAAGCGGCCGACATTGCACTTGTCAATGATGATTTGAGCGGTCTGGTTTATGTGCAAAAGCTCAGCCAGGACACTATAAAAATTGCCCATCAAAACTTCTGGCTGGCAACCGGATCTAATATTGTGGGTGTAGTAATGGGAGCCACAGGAGTTCTTACACCGGTTATGGCTGGCATGCTGCATATACTCCACACTCTGGGCGTCATTGCCAATTCTTCAAGACTTTTGAGCCATTCCCCGCAACCTCTCGAACTAAAATCAGGTAAAATAAATGAACTTTCATAAACTTGTTGATTTGGAAAAATATCTAGATGTCGCCCATCATGTACCCGGACGCATCAGGGTTAAATTCAGTCCACTTATCCTCACTAAACCTGCTGCCCTTTCAGCCATGCGTGAGCACTCAGATTTACCTGCGGCAATCACAAGTGCAAGGGTAAACATGGCTGCTCGCTCAGTGGTTATCGAATATAATCCAGAAGAAATATTTCCTGAGGTAATCGAGGAACTTATTAACGGCGTAGATAAAAACAAAAAAGTTCAAATCATCAGTGAGCTATACGGCAAACTGATGAACCATCCTGCATAAAAACAAAATAAAGGAGCAAAAAGATGTCAACCGAGCACGAAAAAACTGATGTCCCGCAACAGCCTAACCCCTCGCAACCGGTCATGGGTCCGGATATGGGACAACCTCATTTTTCATACACAACTCCTGGTGATCCTTATCAAGGAGCTCCAGTCTCCGGATATATTCAAACCGATATTTATGGACGTCCAGTACAGCCAAGTCAGCCAATACAGCAGCCTACACCGCAAATGGTCCAACAGCCGACTCAGCAACCAGTATATGGACAACCAATCTATGGTCAGCCTGTATACGGTCAACCAGTGTATGGACAACCAGTCTACGGACAACCGGTTTATGGTCAGCCAGTATATGGACAACCTGTTCAACAACCAATTCAGCAACCGGTGCAACAACCACAGGCTGCGGCAACAAATGTACAAGAAGATCAGATCAAACAATTTGTTGATTTAGTAAAGGACACCACAGAAGGGAAAGCCGACCCTGCAAGTTTTCTAAGTTTTTTCAATGGCATCGATGATAGCTTTTGGAAAGGACTACTCGTTGGAGCAGGTATTACTTTTGCTTGCACCAGCAAAACCGTTCGATCAATTTTTTCATCAGGAAACTCTGAAGAGGTTTCGGCAGAAGAAGCTGAAAGAATGGAAGATCTTAAAGCAGAAGAAGAGTACAAAATAGCCCAAGCGGCAAAAGACGCACAAGCAGATAAGGAGTAATGAACATGACTGACAATAATTATGACTACACATATTACAATCAAGATCCCAGACTTATTAACGACCAACAGCAAGTGGATGTTGCAACACAGGTGCAGCCAGTGCAGGCCCCTATTAAAAGCTGGGTAAATGTCACAGATTCACGCTACTTGAAAGGCTTTGCCGTAGGAGCAGCAGTCGCAATCGTAGCCTCAAACCCTACGGTTCAAAAAGCAGTTGTCTCCGGTTCCGTCAAACTATGGGCAGCGCTTCAGGGCGGAATTGAAGAAGCAAAAGAAAAACTTCAAGATATCAAAGCTGAAGTGGATCAGTCTTAATAAGTTAAACATATTACGGCAATCCGGCTCAGGACAGAACTGAACCGGATTGATTTATATTATGAACACCCTCTTAGAACAGCCCGCGAAAACTGAAAAAAAGATATTCCGTCAATGTAAGGATTGCCCTCTGAATCCAAGCAAGACTAAGACAGTTGCCAAAATAGGAATGGTTGCAACCCTTGGTGCATCCGCAGCATCAGGAATACTGAAATTCAAGGGAGCTAAACCATTACACCTTTGGGCTTCTATTGCCTTTATCGGCTTTACAGCGTTGCACTATGCTGTATCCAAAAAACCAAGAAGGACAACTAGATGATTGGAATTCCACATAGAAAAAAGCGTTTTGAAATTGTCCATGAACTGCCATATAGGATCAGGTTAAAATCTCTGGTAATTCTAACTCCAGCTCTAGACCTCAATTATCTGCAAGCAATAATTGAGTCCCTTCATGGAGTAGAGTCTGCACGGGTTAATGGGCCAGCTTTTTCAATCACAGTTGAATATGACGGAACCCCCTCCACTCGCACTGCAATAATTGAAAACCTTAATTCTATACCTGATGATGCTTTTTTTACAAACAACACAAAAGAGCATGGAGTTGACCTGATTGAGGTTAGTGCCAAAGCAGCAGCAGCGGCAGCCACTCCTTTTCTCCCCTTACCTGTACAGGCAGCAGCAAGCTGGATGTTAGCAATCCCAGGCATAGCCAATGGGCTGGAAACACTTTTAAGCCGAGGGGTCAAAATAGAGGTCCTGGATGGAACAGTTAAAGCTCTTTCATTGCTGCGAGGTGACTATTTCACTTCAAACTCAGTAGGAGCCTTGCTCAGTCTAGGAGAATATCTAGAAGATCAATCTGAACAAAAATCTACAGACTTGCTTAAAACCCTGTTAAAACCACAAGTCGAAAAAATATGGATTGAACGTGACGGGCGTGAAATAGAAATAGATTTTAATGACCTAACGGCCGGAAATATTGTAATTTGCGGTGCCGGAGAACTCATTCCCGTTGAAGGCGTAATTATTGAAGGAGATGCTTCAGTCAATCAAAGCTCTATCACGGGAGAATCTGTACCTGTTCATTTACAACCCGGAGACCAGACCTTATCCGGAGCTGTTATAGAAGAAGGAACTCTTAAAATAAGAGCAGATAAAATCGGTGCGGAAACTGGAATGGCACGCATTAACCGTTTTCTGGAAACATCTCTGCGTTCACAATCTAAGAATCAAATTAAATCAGCTGAACTTGCCGACAAACTCGTTCCACTCACTTTTGGTGCAGGACTTGGAGTTTATGCTCTTACCAGAGACATCACTAGAGCCGCTTCGGTCTTAACAGTAGATTACTCATGTGCCATAAAACTTTCCACACCGGTTGCAACAAGAACCTCCATGTTCACAGCCAGTCAAACTGGAATACTTTTTAAAGGCGGACAGGCTCTAGATAACCTTGCTGCTATCGACACCCTTGTATTTGATAAAACAGGAACTCTGACCAAAGGGGAGCTTAAGGTTACTGAAATAGTTCCCATGCCTCTTTATACAGAGGAAGAACTCCTTTCGATTGCAGCTGGGGCAGAGGAACATTACGCTCATCCAGTTGCCAAGGCTGTGGTGACCGAAGCAAAAAGTCAAAAAGTTAATATGCCGAAAGTAAGCGGAGTTGACTTTATCGTGGCTCACGGAGTTTCCGCTTTTGTTGACGGAAAACGCGTCTTGGTCGGAAGTCAGCATTTCATTGAAGAAGATGAAAAAATTGATTGTTCATTTATGGAGAAAAAAGCCCGCCAGCTACGTAATGCCGGAGATAATTTGGTATTTGTAGCTATGGAAGGAAAGCTTATAGGGTTGATCGCAATGCGAGACGAGCTACGCCCCGAAGCCCTTGAAGCTTTAGAAGCCTTTAAAAGCGCTGGTATAAAACGCATTGAAATACTTACTGGAGACCACCGCGAAGCAGCTCTAGCCCTCGTAAGCCAACTTTCCCCCGTAGACGCCGTGCACTGGGAACTAAAACCAGAAGATAAGGCCGCCATTATTGAAAATCTTAAAAAAGATGGTGCAAAAGTCGGATTTGCTGGAGACGGTGTGAATGACACCCCGGCACTGATATGTGCTGATGTGGGTATCTGCATGCCTTCTGGAGCAGATTTGGCCCGAGAATCTGCACAAGTTATTATGCTAAATGAAGATTTACGAACTCTTGTGGAAGCCCGTCACATTGCTTGCAACAACCGGGAAACATTAACCTCCTGCCTATGGTCGGCAGTAGCAATTAATACCGCAACCCTTGTACTTGCAGGAATGGGCAAGATCTCTACCCTTGCAGCCGCCATGACCCACAACTTAAGCACAGTCGGCATCTTAGGATACGCTGCATTCAAAACATCCCCGACGTCCTGCAAATCGATTTTACCGAAAATTGCAAAGGAGAATGTGTAATGACCACCCCACTAGACAAAGCCTTAATTGAAACCCCTCTTATACTCCGAGCAATTGTTAATGAAAATCTCAAAAACAGCCTACAACACATGGGGTTGCATATAGGAAGTGAACTGGAGATTCTATCGGAAGATTCAGCTCTTCACCCGGTCAGAGTCAAAGGCCCGAGTGGCGAAGTACTCTTGGCCGCAGGCATGGCTTCAAAAGTTATAACCCATCATGATGACGGGCATATAACACCTGTATTTGAAATGAATCCCGGAGAAAAAGGGCATATTGAAGGATTAACTTCCGGTTCACACCTTGAAAAAAGTTTAAAAATATTGGGACTAAGCGAAGGTGATGACATTGAACTTATCCGCTGCCTGCCTCCTATGGAATATAAAGCAGTTATAGACGGGAAGCAATGCAGCCTGACTGAAGGTATGGCCGCAAAAATATGGGGAGAATGCGACGAAGAATTATGTCAGCTCGCCACTTGCGGCAAAGGACGTCCATTTAAAGTAAAAGAGATTCTTGGAGGACCAAGAGCAGTTCAAACCATAAGCGGAACAGGAATCAAACCCGGTTCAATCATCACTCTTGAATCTGTTCAACCTGCAAAAGAAATATGCATGGAGAACGGGCAGCGGATAATCATCCGCAGCAAAGAAGGTTTGAGGTTGCATCTGCGCCGTGACCAAGCCGCAGGATTACTCGTCGAAAACAAAGAATAATTATAAAATAAAGTTTTCCCAACGAGATTAAGACCTTAAATGCGCAAAACTGCACTCAGCCCACCTAGCATTTAAGACCTATCATCACCTTTTAAGAAAAAAAGCCCCACAATGCGATACGCACTGTGAGGCTTCATTTTTTTGGCGCATTATCTACTCTATTATTCACAAAAAAGTTCACCATATTATTAGTAATCCTAAATGTACATTTTGTTGACTTGGAAACATTATTGCGCAATTATTATTTCCAAGGAAACAAAAAGAGGGGAAATATGACAACCGCTCCACATATTATTGATGTTTTAGTAAAAATTCTTCAACAAGCCGATGCTTTTAAACACGGACGTGAAGAACTCTTTGCTGCGATCAATCTTACTGAAATCCATTGTATCCACTGGATAGGTTCAATTGACCGTCCAAACGCTACAAAAATATCTAATAAAATGGATATGACTCGAGGGGCAATCAGTAAAATCAGCAAAAAGTTACTAAACAAAAATTTTATAGAAACATATCAAAAGCCTACAAATAATAAAGAAATTTATTTTCAACTAACTGAAACAGGGCAAGAAATGTATGATGAACATAAGGCCTGCCATGAACATGCTAGGCAAGAGAAATTATCCATTTTAAAAAATTACAGCGAAGACGAACAAGCTACAATTTTAAATTTTCTCAAAGATATCTATCGCCATATTGATCACAACCAGACTTGTAAGACTACAAAAGATATTCCATCCATCGATTAAAATTTATCTTCAAAATATGCCAAGGATCAACCCTCGGCACATTAAATATTAAAGCAATAAGTAATTTAACCTTAAACTGTGACGCCCACTCTCTGGGTGATTCATGGTACATAAAAGTGAGAGCATATGAACTTACAGCAAGCGCTTGATATCGCCAGAGTCAAAGGAGAAGAAGTAACTCCAACGGTTTGCGGCATGTGTGGGCCAGGTGGACCGGGCGGTGGATGCGGTATATATGCCTTTACAAAAAATGGACGCTTTGTCCGTGTCGCCGGCATGGATGAATCCCCTAATAACCGGGGAGCTCTTTGTGCCAAAGCTCATGCTGCTCCTCAATGGGTATATTCCAAAGATCGCCTCACCACTCCTCTCCGACGTATCGGAAAAAAAGGAGAAGGCAAATTCGAAAAGATCAGTTGGGATGAGGCCATTACCCATGTTGCCGACAAACTGCTTCAGCAAAAAGAACAATACGGCCCAGAATCTCTGGCTGTACTATCCCCAGCAAAACGATCATATAGTGAATACCTTCAGCGTTTTACCACTGTTCACGGAAGCCCGAACTATGGTCATAGCGGTATTTGCGCCTTACAGCGCGCTTTTTCATTCATGTATACTGTCGCAGACTGGCCAGCGCCGGACTATAACCAGAGTGATTTAATAATTTTTTGGGGACGGCAGCCCATTTACTCAGGACCGGTAGGCCCCGTAGCTAGAGCACTACTGGCTGCCAAGCAGCGTAACGCACAGATCATTGCCATCAAGCCTTCTGTAGAACCAGATGTAGGCATGTCCGACATATGGGTTCCGATCCGCCCCGGAACAGATGCAGCTTTAGCCCTAGCCATGCTACATGTTGTGATCAAAGAAGACCTCGTTGACCATGATTTCGTGGATAAATGGTGCTATGGGTTCGAAGCCCTGAAGACCCATATTCAACAATATTCTCCAAGCTGGGCAGAAAATATCACAGGAATTCCTGCATCACAGATCGAACATGTAGCTAAAACATATGCGACTTGCCCTAAAGCCGCCATCGACGTGGGCAATGGTTTGGAACATGCTCCTTCAGCTAGCGATGCTATCCGATCAATCGCCATGCTTATAGCCATAACTGGGCATCTGGATAGACCGGGCGGCAATATGCTCAAACTACCTCCTCAAAAAGGTCCAAAAAATATTACTTTGCGGGAGCGACATACACAAGACCTTATCAACAAACTGGTCGGCCCGGAATTTCCAAAACCTTTTCAGCCCTTTATTGAAGGCCCAACGTCGGCTTATTATCGCATTTGGGAAAGTGTGCTAACCAAAAAGCCCTACCCAATCCGAGGAATCATTGCTCCGGGCACCCAGCCACTGGCAAGCACCCGAGGCACTAAAAATGTTCTGGCGGCTTTAGAAAAACTCGACTTTTTAGTGGTAGTAGACGTAGCTCGCACACCAGAAATACCTTGGGCCGACATTGTTATACCCGTAGCGACTGGATATGAAATCAATCATCCCTTCCAGATGGGACCCAATTGGCTCATGGCTAACAATAAAGTTATCGAGCCTGTTGGGTCCAAGAAATCTATCTTCGAGTTCTTTTTAGATTTGGGAAAAACCATGGGTTATGGGGAAGACTTCTGGCAGGGTGATATACAAACGTGCATGGACGATCAGTTGGCACCTCTAGAAATCAACATGGATACTCTTCGGAGCCACCAGACCGGAATAGTTTTTCCTACTGCTCAACCCAAATATGAAAAGTATGACAAAGTTTTTAAACGACAAAGCCCCCGCATTGGTAAAGGTCCTTTTTTACCCCAAGGTAAGGTGGCCCTTTATAACACATTATTTGAAGAAGCAGGGTATTCCCCATTGCCTGAATGGCGAGAACCACCGGAAAGTATCACAGGGACGCCTGAACTAAACGCAGCCTACCCTCTCATTCTTTCCGACTACCATACATCGAAGAACTTCAGTGCTGCGTGGCAACGCAATGTTCCTCACCTCCGTGAAATCCAGCCCGACCCGGCGATACATATTCACCCAAATACGGCTGCAAAGCGAAATATTAACGATGGAGACTGGGTAACGATAACCTCGCCCCATGGATGGATCAAGGTCAAAGCAGAACTGTATCCGGGTATCCGTCCCGATACGGTAATGCTCCTTCACGGCTGGTGGCAAGGGTGTCAGGAGTTAGGGCTAAAAGATTATCCTCTCGCAGACGGTGGCGCCAATGTGAACACCATGTACAGTGTGGCTCCAGAAAAGGCCTATGACCCCTTAGTCACAGCTATGGCAAGCCAGACTTTGGTAGAAGTACAAAAATACGTAGAAGATTAAGGAGGACTCCTTGAAAGAATATATAATTCAGTTCAATCCAGAACTGTGCATTCAGTGTCACGGATGTGAAACTGCCTGCAAAGCGTGGCGAGACCTCCCTTACGGCATTCAATTCCGAAGGGTCCTCAATCTTTGGTACGGCAGCTACCCCTTGGTAAAAAGCAAAAGCTTATCCCTTTCCTGCCTGCATTGCACCAACCCAGAATGTGTCGAGGCATGTCCTGTGGAAGCCATCTCCAAGAATGTTGAAAATGGTAGAGTGCTCGTAGATGCAACGCTTTGTATCGGGTGCAAAGCGTGTGCGAAAGCGTGCCCCTTTGGTGTTCCCCAGTTTGGTGAGGATAAAATCATGCAAAAATGCGACTTGTGCGTTGATCAACCAATGGTAACATCGCAACCTCCTTGCGTGGCAACTTGCCCTGGAAATGCTCTGACCATGACAAAAATCATTCCGGCAAAAAAGAACATCTATGAAGCAGATATACTGGAAAAGCTCGTGCATAGCAGCCAAAAACAAAAAACATTTTAGCTAATTTATTACTCGACTCGGATTAACATCCCATTCTGCCAGAATTGAAATTAATAAATAACTCTCCTAACTCAACACATCCGAATAAAGAGATCTCAAAATTATAGCTTGGGATCTCTTTAACCGCATAATTTCAGCTTATATAACTTTAATATAAATTGATTGCTCTATTACTACAATGAGATTGACAACCATTATCTATAAAATTATATGCGTAAGAAGACTAATACTATAATCTTTGGAGATGTTCCTGTGAAATCAGATATCACCCAGAACGAGTCATCCCAACAATGCACTCCACTTCAATTCTCAGCAAAAAGTGGAATTTTGGGATCTAAATATTTCAAAAACATTTCACTGCGACCAGGTCTTACGCTGACCATCTCCAGAACAACAACCCAATCGGTTCTAAAAGTCCCCTTTGACAGAGATGATGCCCCTATACAGTTCGGGTTCACCTATTCAGGTAAAAACAGATGCTCCTTCTCCGGCGGAACGTTGCGTAATCAAAGCGACGAGATGCAAACAGGATCAAACGGGATCTTCTATCTTCCAAAAACATGCGGAATTATAGAACGTTCTAACGATGAGTCCTCTTGTGTCTTAGGTATAATTGTTTCACCTAAATTTCTTCGTGACTATTTTATGGACAACATGGACATACTACCTAAAACCTTTCAAAAGACTCTTGAAGGTTGCAAAAATAATCCTATGCATTGGTTTGGAACTTGTAATCCAACCAAGCTCCATCTGCTGACTCAAATTTTAGAATGCCAGCATACGGGCGGAGTACGGAAATTGTTTGTAGAAGGAAGAGTTATGGACCTTCTAGCTATACAACTTCAGGATTATATAAGATCAGAAACCAGCAAATGCCCTAGAATGCATCCTTTAAGCACGGAAGAGGTTGAACGCATTCGCACTGCCGGCAAAATCTTAGTTAGCGATTTGGAAAACCCGCCAAGCATACATGAACTTGCAAATCATATTGGTATTAATGAAAAGAAATTAAAGAACGGTTTTCGCCAAGTCTACGACACTTCTGTTTTCGGTTACTTCAGAGAATACAGAATGCAAAAAGCGCATGATCTTTTACAACAGGGAAATAATAACGTGACTGAAGTTGCTTACACAGTGGGATACCTAAGCTTAAGTCATTTCAGTCAAGCATTCAAAAAACGTTTTGGCATTTTGCCCAAAGAGTTCTTAACCAGACAGCGTCTTTTGCTAGCTCCCTAAGCAAAAAGTCCTTTTACCGTCAATTTTAGCCCAGACAAGATTAGTCCTATCCATTCTACGAGTGTATTGACCATGACTATCAATTTCAAATAAATAACTGATATTCAAGGGGTCGAACACAATGAAACAAATTAAATTTTTTATCCTTGCAGTCACATTCAGCTTCCTTATTTCGTATCCCGCATTAGCGGCTGACGAGCCTTCTCCTGATGACAAGCAAAAAACATTAACAATGGAAACTTTTACTGTTTCTGCCTCCAAACGTGAGGGTACAATAAAAGATTTTCCAGGTAACATTTCAGTAATGGACGATATGTTCATAGAAACACGGGGAATAGATACGCTTGATGATCTAACACGGTTTGCTCCAAACGTTTATATAAAAAACACCAGCTCTGGAGGATCAATTGTATGCCGGGGAATCTCCACTATTGATACGTCTCTATTCAGTCCTATGGGGCTTTATGTAGATGATGTGCCATACCCTATAGGATACATGAGCGATCAAGATCTATTTGACGTTGACCGAATTGAGATCCTACGTGGTCCGCAGGCCACATTGTATGGAAGAAACAGTGAATCAGGAGTTATCAATGTAGTTCTTAAGCAACCTGATAATGAGAAACATAAGAAAGTTATGTTGGAGTTAGGTAACTATTACACAGCTCGTCTAGGGATCAGTGCCAGCGGCCCAATTTCTGAAGATGAACTTTACTACGGCATCTCTATGCAAGGTTTAACAACCAGAGGTTACAACACAAACATTTTAACAAATGACGACGATGTAAATGGGAAAAAAACCTTTAACGGACGCGGTACCATACGCTGGACCCCGACTGATGACTGGGACATTTCATTTAATCTTGATGGAGCAATGCGCGACCTTGGTATAAGTGCTCTGCGATATATGGAAGGACCGAGTGCAACTGACCGGTACAAGGTAACCAGTAACGAAAGTGATAAAGCAACGGAAGAAGAAATCGGACAGTCTGCGAAAATCAAACGTTCATGGTCAAACATGGAATTAACCTCCATCACCAGTCATCGCACGTTCGACCGAGAACACCATTTAGACAGTGATAGGACAGCCAAGGAGATTTCATATTCGGATCTAAATATGGACACGGATAGTTGGAACCAAGAAATACGTCTTGCCTCTAAGGGCAAAAGCGACCTGAGTTGGTTAGTTGGGGTTTACGGAAGCTACGAAAATATTGATGCCGGAATTAACTTCACCAACGTAAAGCCAGCTTTAAGTTCCACGCGGCTCGGTAATAGCGAAGGAACAGAATACGCACTTTTTGGACAGGCAACTTACGAAATAATAAATGGCCTACGCCTCACTGGTGGTACGCGGCTGGATACGACCTATAACACAGGAGAACAGACTTACACCCCAAATACAGGTGCTACTTCTTATAAAGAATCCGTTGATGATACAGAGTTTCTACCCATGGGATCTGTAGCCTATGATTTTAACTCCCATGTCACAGCTTACACCACAGTATCTACAGGATTTTTAGCTGGAGGTTTCAACTTTTACTCAGCCACAGACGCTGACAGTTTTGCTTACGACGCAGAACATACACTTAACTACGAAGCTGGTATCAAAACTAACTGGTTTAATAATATATTAACCTTCAACCTTACTGGTTTCTATACTGATATTACCGACAAGCAGGTTCGAGAATCTGTAGCCGACGGAGGAGTTGGAGCATGGAAATTCAGTAATGCTGCCGAAGCTCATACTCAAGGAATTGAAGTGGAAAGCCGTTATAAACCAATTCCAGAGCTACAATTTATAGCCGGCTTTGGATACGCAGACTCCGAAATTGATGATTGGAGTACAATAGTAGGCGGAAAAAGTGTTGACTATAGTGGCAAAAAGCTGCCGTGGGCTCCAGAATATACATATAATTTTGACGTTCAATACAATCACGCAAGCGGCTTTTTTGCTGTTGCCGATCTCTTGGGTACAGGCGAACAGTATTTTGACGCAGCCAACGATCTTAAAGGAGATGCTTACCAAACAGTTAACTTACGCTTAGGATATAAGACTGGTGATTTAGAGGTTTCCATATGGTCCGAAAATATTTTTGACACGGCCTATGCTGTTAAAAAAGTAGCCAGTGGGACAGGAGATACTATGGTCGAAGACGGTGCTCCCACAACATACGGTGTAACCCTAAACTGGAGTTTTTAAGAGTATGACACAACAGCTCAACGCCCTGACACAACCTCTGAAATCGGACTTGCTTTTTGAACTGATGGTCGGCCCTGCCCGTATGGCAGTACTGGAAACTGTCATTGAGATGGGACTGCCCGATATACTGGAAAAAACTCACGACCCCAAAGTTATTGCCAAAGCGTTGGAAGTAGAGACAGATGAAACCAACCTGATTTACTTTCTAGATGCCATGACCGCCTTGGGATTTGCTGAAAAAACAGCTGGGACATACACAAATACGCCTTTTTCTAAATCTTACTTGCGGAAAGAAAGCCCTACCTACCTTGGAGGTATGGTCAAAAATATTTCCCGCATGCAACATCATAACCTTTTTCGTATTCAAGATTTAATAATTCAAGGTCCTCCGGAAGTTAAAAATAAAAATAAATTAGACAGTGAAGAAAAATGGAAAAATTCCGTTCGCCATTTAGCCTGCTATCAAAAAGCAGACATGGCAAAAAGAACAAGCTCCTTAATTTCTTCTTTGCCTGAATATCCCAGCATGCGACGCATGCTGGACCTCGGCTGCGGCCCCGGGATCATGTGCATGGCAGTAGTCTCAAACCATCCTTTTATGGAAGGAACCCTATGCGATATGCCTCCAATTATGGAGGTTGCGCGTGAAGAAATAGCTGCAGCAGGGCTCGAATCACGAATAACTACAATTGCTGGAGATTATAATGAAGTTGACTTCGGCAAAGGTTACGACCTGATATGGGCTAGCCAAACCCTTTATTATGCCAAAGATCTTGGAGCCATGTTCTCACGTATACATAACGCCCTCAATCCAGGTGGAGTCTTCATCAGCCTCCACGAAGGGCTCACCAGCGAACGGACCCAACCACCGGATATGGTCTTGTCCCGCCTTTCTCTTGCCCTAGAGGGACAAGATGTTTCTTTTGAACAAGGAGAGATAGCTTCACACTTACCTAGAGCCGGATTCGCTACAGTAGAAACCAAAACTATGAACATGCCTTTGGGCCCGGCTGAACTGGTCATTGCTCGTAAAAGTAGATAAACATATGAAAATATTACTTTTGATAGCACTTATCATCTCCTTTACAGGATCAGCTCAGTGTAAGGAATTCCCTTCTCTGATATTTTCAGGACCACCTATTGCTGAAAGTGTTCCCCTTATTGCCATGTCTCAAAATATGAGAGCATGGGAACAGAATTTTGAAGTAAAATTCATCCCTTGGCATTCTCCTGACATGCTTCGGGCCATGATAGTGGGCAGACAAATAGACGCAGCCATAATTACTACTGCTGCTGCCAGCACCTTGCTCAACAAGGGGATTCATGGGCGAATTGCTCTCCTCTATGAATCTCCTGTTTGGATTGTATCAGTAAAGCCTGGTCCTGACACACTGGAGTCTCTTAAAGGAACGCTGCTGTTTCCATTCGGCCCGGGAGAAATGCCAGAACTTTTCTTCAAAGCCACCACAGGGAACAAAGCTAACAATCTATCAATTAAGCACACGAGTGGAGCCTTGGAAGCTGTTAATCTTTTACTCGCCGGTAAAGGTGACCATGCAATGCTTAGTGAACCGACTGTATCCGTAGCGATATCACGGTCTATAGCTAAACATTCCAAAGGTGCCCCGTTATTGGTTAGGCGGGTAAGCATGTGTAAGGCTTGGTCACGAGCTTTCCCGGGCCATACTTTGGCGGCAACCAGCATGACTTTCTTCGGAGAAAAATCTGACAGTTCTAAACTAGTACAAAACTTTCGCAAAACTCATAAACAGGCATGTAAGTGGGTACGTGAAAATCCAGCCAAGGCTCTGGCGCTTACGAAACAGAAATTCCCTGCCCTTGCAGCGCAACTAAACTCGGGAGCAGTTAAAGAAATCAACATTCACACTTTAAGTGGCAAAAAAGCGCAAGACAATGCTTTATTCTTTCTATCCAGAATCAATAACATATCACCTGCTGCTATCGGAGGAACCATGCCGAAAAGTGATCTGTTTGAGGTTGGTCAATGATTGGTTCCCGTACCGACAAGCTGCCCCCCTATGTTTTCAATCTTCTCGGGCTTATTATACTCCTTTTAGGATGGGAAATACTTGCCCGTAACTATTCGGGACTGGTAGTGGCAGCACCTGTAGAAACTTTAGCCGCATTATTTAAGCTAGTAGGAAATAAAACATTCCTGATTATGCATCTGGTTCCGACTCTAAAACGTATCACTTTAGCTCTGGTTATTGGAATTGGCAGCGGAGCTGTTCTGGGCGTTCTGGCGGGTTTGATGGAACCTTTACGACTGATGCTCGCTCCAATCCGTTGGATTCTTACGAGCATACCCGCTATAATCGTTGTAGTAGTTTTCATGCTTTGGTTCGGCATGGGAACAACTATGGTGGTGAGTATAACTTCTACCATGATAGCCCCAATAGTATACGTAAATGTTGCCGACAGCATGAGGAGCGTAGACAGCAGCCTTATGGAAATGGCTAAAGTCTACCGCATGCCTTTACATATGCGTTTGACTAGAATTTACGCCATGGCCTTAGCAAGGCCGCTTTTATCATCAGTGGTTATAGCAACGGGTAACTGCATTCGGCTGGTAGTACTGGCTGAAATGCTCGGAACCAACCAAGGCATTGGCCACGCTTTGGCTATATCCCGGACGAACCTTCAGACAGAGAATCTTTATGCACTAACGATGTTGGCAATGCTGATCATAGGTGGTGTGGAGGTAATTCTTTTGCGTCCTGCTCGCAAAGCGATAGAAAGGAGGCAGACATGAGCTCCATTATTAAATTGAAAAATATCCATAAAAAGTTCGGAGACTGCACGATTCTTTCCGGTTTCGACCTAGACGTTAAGCATGGAGAAGTTTTGGCATTACTCGGTCCCAGCGGTATCGGAAAATCTACCATACTACGCATAATAGCCGGGCTGGAAAAACCAGATTCGGGAAGCATAGATATAGGGACTTCTCACATAGGATACGTATTCCAAGAAGCGCGTCTGCTGCCTTGGGATACAATGCTAAATAACGTTGCCCTGCCACTACAGGCTTTAGGAATAAAAAAAGACGAAGCGTTAGAACGCTCACGCCATTTTCTTAAATGCATGGAGCTTTCTAAATTCGAAAAAATGCTTCCTCACCAACTTTCAGGCGGCATGTGCCAACGTGTTTCAATTGCCAGAGCTCTTGCGATCAGTCCAAAGATTTTACTGTTGGACGAACCTTTCACAGGCTTAGACAAAAAACTTAAAAATACTATGCGCTCTCTTTTGGAATCTTCTTTAGATACTAACCAAACGGCCGTAATACAAGTAACGCACGATCATTCTGAGCTTTTGGATCGAACAAATCGAACTATTCACTTAGACCGCAAAACCGACCAGTGAATTTCTGAAATTTGAGGAGTCAAAACGATCTTTGTTTAAAACCACTCCTGAATACTCGTTTTTAAAGTATTTAAAAGCGGTATTAAATAGATTTAAACAAATGTCCTATGCTATAAGCATAGGACATTTATCTTTTTATTCTTAAAGCCTTGCGCAAGCACCCTGCATAGACATACTGCCTGTTGGGCAAACATGAGTGCACAAGGAACACCCATCACACTTTTCAGTTTCCAGTAATATTTCACGGTTAAGCATTCTGAGAGCACTGTAGCCAGAGTCGGAACAGGCAATTACACACCTGCCACAAGATACGCATTGCTCAGGCTCATGTCTTACAATTTGATGTATTCGGGAAAGAGATTCATGACTGGTAATGGATGGTAAGGCCTTGCCAACTAAATCCATCGCAGACATTTCTTTACGCCCAAGATAATCCGTTAACTGATCGATCATGGTATCTACTATAGCATACCCACGTAGCATAACTTCAGTACACACCTGAACAGTGGTAGAGCCGAGCAACATATATTCTACAGCATCCTTCCAATCAGAAACTCCGCCGATACCGGAAATTGATTTTACCCCCATCTTGCCAAGCTGAGAAACTATACGCAACCCGATTGGCTTAACAGCACGTCCGGAATACCCGCCGTAAGTGGTCTGGCCTTCCACAGCAGGAAGTGGGTTGAAATTTTCAACATCAACCCCCATCAAGCATTGGACGGTATTAATTGCAGCCAAGCCGTCTGCGCCAGCTCGTAAAGCTGCTTCTGCCTGAGGAATCGGGGTCGCAATATTAGGAGTTATTTTAACCCAAACCGGAACTTCGGACACCTCTTTGACCCATGAAGTTATCTGCTCAACCAACTCTGGATCTTGTCCTATAGCAGCTCCGATACCTCTTTCCGGCATTCCGTGAGGGCATGAAAAATTAAGTTCAAGCCCATCACATCCGGCTCCTTGAACCTTTTTAGCCATTTCCTGCCATGACTCTTTTTTTATGTCAGCCATGATGGAACCGATAAGGCCTTGCTTAGGGTATTTCTTTTTTATCTCTTCAATCTCTGGAAGCCAATCGGCTAGAGAACGCTTTGTAACCAGTTCAAAATTTTGAAACCCGAGAACTTTATTCTTATCCTTGAGTGTAGCAAAACGCGGAGTAACATCCTTGATGTCCATAAAGTCAGGCTTAAGTGTCTTAAGCACTGCACCGCCCCATCCGTGATCGAATGCCCGCATTATGTTTTCCCCATATGCTGTAGGTGGAGCCGAAGCAAGCAAAAAGGGATTGGGAAAAGTTATGCCGTTCTGGGTAACGGAAAGGTCGATAATTTTACTCATACTTAAACCTCTGAGACCTTGACCCGGGTGGTAAACCCCGGGCCATAATTATTTCTAAACGGCTACGAGCCAAGAATAGAAGAATATATTGATATTACGTCGTTTAATATTGGTTTTCTTGGATTATTTGCGGTAGAACCGGAGGCAATTGCGTCTTCTGCCAGTGCAGTGAGATCTTTTTCTGCAACTCCGTATTCAGCCAACGTTGCAGGTAGTCCCGTTTCGGAGAATATTTCAAATAAAGATTCTACTCCGACAAGAGCCCCTTCACGAGAACTGAGTCCTTCTGTGTCTTCGCCTAAAGCTGTCGCGACATCTTTAAGCTTTTCAGGACAGGCTAAACGGTTATAATCCATAACGGCTGGCAACAGCATAGCATTTGCTTTGCCATGCGGGATTGAGAAGTTGGCTCCGAGTGGACGAGACATGGAATGAACGAGTGCCACCGAACTGTTTGAAAAAGCAAATCCGGCATGCAGCTGTCCTAAAAGCATCGCTTCACGGGCAACAATGTTTTCAGGGTCTGTCACAGCTTTAATCAAATTGCCGCCGATAAGCTCAATAGCCTTGATGGCATGAATGTCTGTTAAGGGCATAGCCCTACGGGAAATGTATGCTTCAATCGCGTGAGTAAGGGCGTCCATTCCAGTTGCAGCTGTAACTCCAGCAGGCATGGTCAGAGTTAATTCGGGATCAAGCAAAGCCACTTTAGGGATAATTCCGTCGCCGCCGACAAGCATTTTTAACTTGCGCTCAGTATCAGTGATCACAGTAAAACGGGTTACTTCGCTTGCTGTTCCGGCCGTGGTTGGAATAGCTACAAGCGGCATTCCCTGTTTATGAGGTTTAAATCCTTCATAGTCCTGAATTTCACCTTCATTTGTTAATAGCAGGGAAATCGCCTTTGCTGCATCAAGTGGGCTTCCACCGCCAAGGGCCACGATAACATCGCATCCCTTTTCACGAGCAAACGCCACACCTTTGTTTACAGTGTTTACACTAGGGTCCTGCTCTACTTCGGCAAAAATTACAGGAAGAACTCCTGCCTCTTTCAATGAAACTGAGACCTTATCAAGCATTCCGGTCTTAGCTGCAGAGGATTTACCCGTTACCACCAAAGCCGAGGTTCCGTACTTGGCGCATTCTTCCCCCACGGAGCTAACACTGCCGCAACCGAAGATTATTCTTCCAGGAGCTTGGAAAATCTGCATACTCATATTTATTTCTCCAAAGCTGCATCAGCTATTTTAAGAGCTTCAGATATGCAGGAAAGACCCTTGAGAAGTTCCTCCTTGGTAATAACTAATGGCGGAGTTATAAAAATGAAATTCCAGCGCACAAACATAGTCACGCCAAGTTCTTTCATTTTAGCTGCAACTTCGCCCATCACGCCGGGAGCTCCATTCCAAGGGACAAGTGGTTCGCGTGTCTCGCGGTCTTTAACAGTTTCAACACATGCAAAGAGCCCTTTTACGCGTACATCACCGATACTTGGATGTTTTTCCTTCATGGCAAGAAGTTCTTTTTCAAGAACTTCCCCTAAGGTTGCAGAGTTCTCAATAATCTTTTCTTCTTCGTAGGCGTCTATGGTGGCCAAAGCAGCAGCGCAGGAAACAGGATGTCCGGAATAAGTTAGTCCACACCAAAGCATATTGCTTTCATACCAGTCGGCAATTTCTTGCGATACGCATGTTACACCCAGTGGAACGTAGCCGGAGTTAACGCCTTTAGCCATGGTAACTATATCCGGCTTAATGTCGAAATTTTCAAAGCCGAACATTTTACCAGTGCGTCCGAATCCTGTCATGACCTCATCACAGATAAGAAGCATGTTGTTGCGGTCACAGATTTCGCGCAATTTTTCCATATAACCGGCAGGTGGTACAAAAACACCGTTGGTACCTGTGATGGATTCAACAAGGACTGCTGCGCAGGTATCCTTATTTTCGTACCCGATTATTTCCTCAAGGTGGGTAGCGCATTCCATTTTACAGTCAGGGTACTTATGTCCGAACGGACAACGGTAACAGTAGGGGTCAAAGAAACGGACAACTCCGGGGATACCCGGCTCCACAGGAGGCCTGCGAGGATCACCACTTACTGAAATAGCACCGTAGGTAGCTCCGTGGTATGAACGGTAGCGTGAAAAAATCTTAGTTTTACCAGTAAAGGCACGAGCCATTTTGATGGCATTCTCATTGGCATCAGCTCCGCCAATAGTGAAAAAACATTTTCCAAAATTATCAGGAAGAAGCCCGATAATTTTTTTAGCCAATCTACCTCTAGTTTCATTGGCAAATTGAGGTCCAATAAAACAAATCTCATCAACTTGATCTTTGATGGCCTGCTGTACTTTAGGATGATTATGCCCAATATTCAGGTTGACCAACTGGGAACCGAAATCCATATATTTTTTACCAGTTTCATCCCAGTAATAGATGCCTTCACAGCCGGTGACAAGAACCGGAGAAAGTTTTTCCTGAACTGACCAGGAATGCATCATATATTTACGGTCATTTTCCTTAGCTTCTTTATATCTTTCTTCATCAGTCATTTTAGATCTCCAGAAATTATCCAGCTATTTTTACGGCAATTGCAGCATTACCCGCGACGGCTTTAACTATATTGTCCACTTTGCAGCAATCATACGGAGTATGGGCGTACTCTTCTTCCATGGGGGAGTAACCTATGGAAGGAATACCCATTACGCCTGTTATGTGTGAGGCATCAGTTCCGAAATCCCATTTGCCGAATCCAGGTTTCTGCCCGATAGCGTTAAGAGCTTCAACACATTTAACAACCATGGCATCATCTTCTTCAATGGCCCATGGATTCATATATTTTTCGCAATCAGCGGAAATTCCTTTGTAGGAAGTTTCATGAACAGTTCTAACGTTGACTTCTGCTTTAAAATCAGGATCAGCAGCGGCAAGACGGTCTAAAATTTCCTGAATCTGACCTATAGCATCTTCCTTAGTTTCTCCGCGAATCAAGCGTCTATCAAGAGCAACAGTGCAGACGTCAGGTATAATGGATAAGAATCCAGGTTTACAATCAATAATGGTCAATGCAAGGGATGCTTGTCCGAGGAATTTATCTTCAGGAAGTTTTTCGTAAAGCTTCTGTACTTCTTCAATGACGGGCATCATTTTGTATACAGCGTTCACTCCGCGCCAAGGAGCTGAACCGTGACTGGTACGTCCTTTGGTAGTAACTTCCATTTCAATGCGGCCGCGATGCCCAAGGTAAAGGTTCATAGAAGTTGCTTCAGAGGAAATCATAGCATCGAAAGTGATACCACGTTCTTTAAAAGTATTATTACAAAGGTAAGCCATACCATACATTTCGGCAGGCTCTTCTTGAACTACTCCAGTATAAATAAAGTCACCTTTAAGCGGAACTCCAGCTTTTTTCAGGAGTGCTCCTGCATAGATCTGGGCAGCCATACCTGATTTTACATCAGATGCGGCGCGTCCGTGAACATAACCATCTACAATTTCACCGCCGTAAGGATCATATTTCCAGTTGGACAGATCGCCCGGGTCAACGTGATCCATGTGAGAATTGTACATAACACTTGGGCCGCTGCCTTCACCTTTTATGATTCCAACGACGTTACCGATGTCATCAATAAAAACTTCATCGTAGCCGAGCTCTTTCATCTTCTCTACGGTCAATTTTGCTAAAGTTTCTTCCTCGCCACTGATGGAAGGAGTCTGAATAAGTTTCTGAGTGAAAGCGATAACATCATCACGCATGGCTTCTGACAGTTCATTAAATTTACTTAACATGATAATTCTCCTAGAATATTAGTTTATTGTGTTGATATATAAAATATTTTTATTATAAAATTATTGGTGTTCCGCGTTTGATAAAGTGTCCTTTACCTTTTTCTCCAATCCACTTTTGGTTTTCTACAACAAGCCTTCCTCCTGAAATTGTGGATACAGGCCGCCCTGGAACATCAATACCTTCATAAGTAGTGTAGTCGACATTTTCATGCAGTTCGGCGTGGTTAATCGGTCCACTTTTTTCAGGATCAAAGATGCAGATGTCTGCGTCAGCTCCAGGGGCAATGGTTCCTTTTTGCGGATACATCCCCATAATTTTTGCTGGATTAGTTGAAGCAACTTCAACCATTTTGTTTAAAGAGTAACGGCCTTCAACAACCCCCTTATAAAGTAAAGACATACGCGGCTCCACTCCCGGAGCTCCGTTAGGGATTTTTGTAAAGTCATCTTTGCCCATTTCCTTTTGTCCTTTGAAGTCAAAAGGACAGTGATCAGTGGCAACGGTCTGAAGGTCGCCATTTTTTAGAGCGTTCCAGAGAGGAGCCTGATTCTCCGCCGGACGTAAAGGCGGACTCATCACATATTTGGCGCCATTGAAATTCGGTTCTTCATAATTTTCTGTGGAAAGATAGAGATATTGCGGACATGTTTCAGCCATAACCGAAGCTCCGGCTTTGCGTGCGCGAACCACTTCTTCTAAAGAGTCGCTGCAAGTTAGATGAACTACATACAAAGGTCCGTCTGTTATCCTAGCTAGCTTACAGGCACGTCCTGTGGCCTCTCCTTCAGCAAGTGGAGGGCGGGAAGCAGCATGATATTTCGGAGCGGTTTTACCTTCGGCAAGAAGTTCACCAATATTATTCACAACAATATCATTATTTTCAGCATGCACGCAGACCAGTCCACCATTATCACGGGCGACCTTAAGAGCTTTTAAAAATGTTCCATCTGAAACACGCAGTCCGTCATAGACCATAAAAAGTTTGAAACTAGGGTATCCCTGCTTAATGATCTCAGGCATCTCACATAGAACTTCATCAGTCATATCTGTTACCGCTACGTGAAAGGCGTAGTCGATGCAGGACTTGCCATCGGCTTTTGCATGCCACCCATCCAGAGATTCTCGCAGGGATTGTCCTTTACCCTGAATGCAAAAGTCTACAATCGACGTTGTTCCGCCATGTGCCGCGGCAATAGAACCTGTTTCAAAAGTATCTTTGGAAGTAGTTCCCCCGAAAGGCATTTCCATATGAGTATGCACGTCTATCCCGCCAGGAAGAATATACTTACCTGAACAGTCGATAGTTTTTACAGCATCTGTATTAAATTTCTCGCCTAAAGCTGCAATGCATCCGTCTTTAATAGCCACATCAGCTTTGAATGTGTCGGAGGCTGTTACAACCAATCCGCCTGTGAGAATAATATCGTAAGTCATTTCAAAATCCTTTTTACTAACCTGCGACACTAAAGACGCAGGTCAGTTTATCTTGCAGCGGTTAATAAACTTCAGCTACACGTCTTTCCTGCTTCATAAGAGCTATGTAAGAGACTCCTGAAGTAAAGAACCCTACAAACCATGCATAGTTGTAAAGGAACGACAAAGAAGGAACCACCAAACCGATAAGACCCATTATTATTCCGGCTCCCATAGCTATAAAGGCTTTGCTGTTGTATCCGTTGCCATAGCTGTAGATACCGTCTTCAACAAACATCTGGTCTAAATCAATTTCACGCTTACGCACGATGAAGTAATCGGCGAGCATGATTGCACAGATAGGACCTAATAAAGCTGAGTAACCAACGAGCCATCCGAAAATATACGATCCAAAGTCAGAAAGTAGCTTCCAAGGCATCATGGCAATACCGATAATACCAGTAATCAAGGCTCCACGTTTAAAGTCTATAATTTTAGGAGCAATATGCGCAAAGTCATAGGCTGGAGAAACAACGTTTGCAGCTATATTGGTAGTAAGAGTTGCAAGAGTTACGCAAAGTGTTCCGATGATAACCAGCAGAGGACTATCGAACTGTTTGACGATTTCAACTGGATCCCAAATTGCTTTACCAAAGATTATGACTGTCGCAGATGCGGTGAGGATAGCAATCAGTGCAAAACAAGTCATAGAGAAAGGCAGTCCGATGGACTGTCCAATTATTTGATCTTTCTGAGATTTTGCAAATCTGGTAAAGTCTGGAATGTTGAGAGAAAGAGTAGCCCAGAACCCAATGCAACCTGTTAAAGACGGAATGAAAACAGGCAGAAATTCACCAAGGCTGTGAAACTTGGAAGGCTGAGCCATAATTGGTCCGAATCCGCCAGCATGGGTTACAGCCCAGACAAAAAGTCCTACAGCGAAGACAAGAAGCAAAGGAGCAGTTAAGTGCTCAAATTTCTTAACGGCATCCATTCCTCTGTAGACGATAAAGATATTAAGAAACCAGAAGAAAAAGAAGCTGATCCATACATTAAATGTAATGGAGTCCCAACCTGGAATGACAAGTGCGAAGAGAGCATTTAATGCTGCCCCGCCGATCCATGTCTGAATCCCGAACCAGCCACAAGCCACAAGAGCTCTGGCAAGAGCTGGGATATTTGCTCCTTTTGTTCCAAATGGAGCTCTACAGAAAACAGGGAATGATAGGCCGTAGCGAACCCCGATACGCCCGTTAAGGAGCATTGGAATTAAAATGATAGCGTTTCCAAGTAGAACGGTAAATGTTGCTTGAGACCAGCTCATACCTGCAGCAATAAAACCTGCTGCCATAAGATATGTAGGGACACAGAAACTCATTCCCATCCAGAGCGCTATATAACTGTATATAGTCCATGTTCTATTCTTAATACAGGTCGGGGCAAGATCTTCATTATAGAGAGGGCTGCCTGAACAATCTCGCGTCAGCTCAACCATGGTCTCATCAAAAGGACTCTTTTTACTCATTTCTCCTCCAGTAGTTGTATTCAAATTCAAGTCTCTTGAATTATTTGCAAGCCGCATGCCAGATTAAGATTATGCACACATAACAACCATAATTGTAACTTAGGCGAAAAATTTTAGTAGAAATATGGTACATAATTTTACATAAATGACAAAATAGAATTGAATAATAACAAAAATGAACACTCAGTTTTGTCATAAAATGTTACTTGCATTGCCTGCTTGTTAAGTTATATTCAAGTAACATGAATAACGATTACATATAGGAATATATATGCCCAAAACAAACGAGTACGGAAACTCAACTAATAAGGAAGATGGTAGCTTCGGCGTACGCATCAGGCACAGACGCATGCTATTGGGTTTAAAAATGGCAGAGCTTGCAAAGCGATCTGCATGTTCAGAAAGCATGATTTCAAAAATTGAAAACGGTAAGGCTAGCCCTTCATTAAAAGCATTACAGCGCATAGCAATAGCTCTGAATACAAATGCAGCCGCACTTATTGCCGATGGTGAAGATGAAACCATGATCATCCGAGCTTCAGAGCGACCAAAACTTACTATTTCATCTACTCGTTCAAAAGAAGGCATCGTTATGGAAGCTCTGGCCCCTCATTCAGTAAACAGATTACTTCAGGCAAACATTCACGTAGTTCAGCCGGGAGCAACTACAAACGGTACGTATAATCATGAAGGAGAAGATTTAGGCTATGTTTTAGAGGGAACTCTTGAATTAATTGTTGATGACTCAACATATACTTTAAATGAAGGAGATTCTTTTGTGTTCAGGTCTGAATTGACACATGGATATTCTAACCCCGGCAAGATCATCACTCGCGTTTTATGGGTGAATACCCCACCATCTTTTTAAAATCACTCAGTAAAAAGAATGTACAATTGTATTTAAGAAAGGAAGATGATGTGATCGCCGTGATTTGTGACTGAAAACTCGATGAGACCTGCCTTTGGAAGGAATATCTCGAACTCGCAGCCACGGAGAATAGACTGGCCCGCGACCTTTACCACACCCTTCTGTGGACTGAAAATAAAGTTTGATAAAAAAGTGGCGGTTTAACCGCATGTTTTGGTCGGCAAATTTAATGGAATAACAATTAGTTTGATAAATTTTGGGTAGAATTTCAGTTTACGGTGAGATCTTTTTTATCAAACTAATTGTACTACAATACTGAGCGACGCTACAGCTGACAAAGGTTGCGGATGCAGTTCTTTACATAATGAGAAAAAACAAAGCTACCCTCCTATAGAAGCCATCCTTGTCCTGCATACCCCCTTAACTGCGGGCATCAATTCAAGCAGATCATGCCCTACAGGTTTATGGCGGAGAGCTTCCTTGAATACCTTTTCCACTGCCCTGCCACTGACCTTGGGGTTACGAAACATCGCCCGCAACCGATACACCTTGTCTGAAAACAGACAGCTGCGAAGATTGCCGTCAGAACTGATACGCAGCCGATTACAGGTGGAGCAGAAATGGTTGGAGTGAGGCGAGATTACTCCGAGACGTCCTTTGCCCCCAACAATGGAGAACATACGTGCCGGGCCGCTGTTCGCGCCTTCTTCTTCACAAGGTGATAATTCGGCAAATTCGCGGGCTTGGGCGATAATATCCTCCGCCGACCAGATGCTTTCCGCAGTCCATCCGGTATCCAACCCTACCGGCATAAATTCTATAAAACGCATATCAAGCGGCAGAGATCCAGCCAGTCCGATAAAATCCGCCAGCTCATCATCATTAACATTTTTCATTGCCACGGAATTAACCTTGACTGTCATTCCAGCCTTCAGGCAACGATCAATATTTTCAAGGACCAAGTCAAATTTGTCATGTCCCGTAATTGATTTAAAGCGTGCAGGATTCAGGGTGTCCAAAGAAATATTTATCCGCTTTATACCTGCAAAAGCAATTTTTTCCACACAGTTGCCTATCAAAGTTCCATTTGTAGTTACACACAATTCCAAATCTGAAAAACGGGCTGCAGCTTCTATCAAAAACTCGACAAAACCTTTGCGTACAAAAGGCTCTCCACCTGTAAACCTAATTTTTCTTACGCCAAGATCCGTAGCCAGCTCCATAAGCTTAAATATTTCTTCATAACGTAGAACCCTTGCGTGCGGGATGAACTCAAACCCTTCCCCAGCACAATAGGTACAATTCAAATTACAACGGTCCGTTACACTGATTCGCATATAACTGGACTTACGGCCATAGCTATCAACCAGTAATTTATTCATAAAAGTCACCCTGATATCATTTATATAAACGCCCTGAAATCGAAATTGAACTGCTCAAAATAAAGACGCGTTCAATATACTTTGGCGGAATAATAATCGAATTAAAAATGATGTCCGTTGAGCCTGCTGAAAAAACAGGCCCAACGAACAACGACATTGGAGGTCAATCTATCTTCACTACTTACCGAACCAGCATTTGGGCCAGGTGCAAGTATTGCAGGAGATGCAATAACCACCTTCCCCCATCCTTGCCAGTTCGCCACGAGTAATATCCCGCCCAGCGAGAAGCCTTGGCAGTATAATATCAAAGAAGGTGGTCTTGTAGAACAAGGCACAAGCCGGGACACCGAGTACCTGCATTTTACAGCGGTCCTCCTGTGCCGGAAGTGTACCCATAAGACTCATTGTTCCGGGCAGCATGGGAACCCCGTGCAGAACATTGGATAACCCGTTTTCCATCAGGGCCTGCCGGGTTATATCATCGGGGTCCACAGAGAGTCCTCCGGTAGTGATCAATAAATCTGCTCCGGCGGAGCGTATGTCCTCAATGGCTTCGCGCATCATCTCCCTGTCATCCGGGACAATGGTACTTTTAACAACAGAACATGAATGAGCGGTAACCTTTGCAGTTATCACCGGAATGAATTTATCATCAATCAGTCCCTTGAAAACCTCAGTTCCGGTAACCAGAATGCCTACTTTTGCCTTCCTTAAAGGCAGGACTTTAAACAGGGGGTTGGTACCAAGAACTAACATAGCACTCTGCAGATGTTCTTCTGAGAGCATCAGAGGTACGGCACGGGTTCCGGCAAAATTAGAGCCTTTTTTTAGAATAGTACCATCATGACGAGATGCGGCCATCACTTCAGGTACGAGATTAAATTGCTCCAAGCACTTAGAATCAACGCAAAGCAGACCATCACAATCAGCTGTAAAATCAATTTTACCTTCGCGGGGAGGCAGACTATAGGTAACTCCGGGCCCAGCCATATGCCGTGCAAAACGCTCCGCAACCTCGTCCTCATGAATGAATCCCTGCTTTCTTACATTGGCGGTAGCAGCATGATCACAAACAGCAACATGAAAACGCCCCATCTTCTGCAGACGGCAGACATCACCAACAGAAATCCTCTGACCGGCCTTGAACTCGGGACCTTTGAACTGTCCAGGCTCAATACGGGTCATATCATGCGCAACCTGCTGTCCTACAGCTTCGGCAACAGGAACAACGCGCGCGTGCTTTGCAGTGTTGTCCACCACAATAGGGTCTGCCATCACATAAGGAGCCTGCCCCTGGCAACCACGGCAGATCGGGCCGTCACATAAAGGATATGCTTCACCGCATACCGAGCAGACTCCACTGTCTTCCATGGGTTTATGACCGAGAAAGGTCGGTTTTATTATAACCTTTTCCACTTTGCAGATGGTGTCTCCGGCCTGCTCAATTTCTTGCTCAAGCCTGACAACATCCTGCTCATGTTTCGGTTTACGCTTGAAAAACCAATCCCGTATTTCAGGAAAAACTTCCAGTTTCAAAGGATCAATGCTTACACGAACGCCTTCGCCAGTGTATTTGTCTCCGATGGAAAGTGCATACCTTCCAAGATTGGTGACCTTCATCCAGTTATTACCGGTACTGCAAAGGGTTAGAAGCTGAACAGCATCCGGTAGGCACTTGGTTGTTTCAACAACCGCTTCAAAAAGGGTTCCTTCAGGAATATGTCTTTTAGCCATAGCTACCATATACCCACCAATGAGCAGCCCCGGAGCTGCATATCCGTGGAAATTCTGAGCCAAGTTCTTAAACTCCTGAAAAGTATAGCTTTCAATATTCATTTTTTTCTCAACTACTTAATACGCATCATCAAAGTTGCGATAATTCCAAGAACAAGAACGGGGATGATGCAGTAACCAGCCGTAACCCATCCTAATTGTTCAATACACATACCGTATATTCCAGGTCCGAAAAACATCCCAAGATTCTGTCCGAGTGCAACAACACTCAAACCGATTCCGGCATCTTCTGGACTACCCATGATTTCAGGACCGGCCGCGAACACGCATGTAGGAATAATACCGACAAAAATACCGAGGGTAAGCATATATGCTGTCATGTATTCAGCCGGCAGAGAAAACGGACAAATCATAAGAACAGCCAGAGCTATCAGCGCAATAATGATAGGTTTTTTACGGGAGTTAATCCTGTCGGACCAGACTCCGGCCAATACTCCTGACACCATGCTTATCATCATGAGCAGACTAGCCGTAAAACCGGCTTTTGCCGGACTCATTGCCAAGTTGGTCTGCATGAAAGTGGGCATAAATGAATTGATGGTTATCTGGCAGACGTTCTGAGCCAGAAATGCGAAAGCCAGCAGCCAAATATCGCGAATACGCAATTTGCTGAAGATAGATCCCATGGTAGGAGCATCTTCTTCATTCTTCTTAACTCCTTCTGTCGGCATACGGAAAAAGAAAACAAAAAGGAAAAGAGCAAAAACAGCGTAGCCGGTACTTGCCCACCAGACAGGATGCCAGTCGCTGGCTCCAATATGCGGAGCTACGTTGAACATTATAACCAATCCGAGCGGAACCCATGCCCCCCAAAGCCCCATAGCTGTACCGAGCTTTGCGGGTGTAAACCAGTAGGAGATAGCAGCCGGGCCAACGATAGCAATAAGGCACATACCCAGCCCTTCAATTACACGGCTTCCCAGCAGCATGACGGGAGAGGTGGAATAAACGCCCATAAAAGAACCTGCGATAAAGGCAAGCATTGCAATTGTACCTGCAGTCTTGATGCCGATTTTACGAATGATAAACCCGGCAGGCAGGGCCAGGATAATCGCGACAAGCGAAAAAACCGACATCAGCCAGCCGGCGGTAGCCAGTGAAACGTCCAGACTGGTGCAGAGTTGCTGCATCATAGGAGGAACTTTAAATTGGTTGATTGGTGCGGCAATACCTACAAAAAACACCACCGCCAACATCCACCATGCATAAGGGGAATCAGGTGTTCTGATTGCTTTATTCATTTTATGTCCTCTCAATTATATTTAGTATGTATAAAATTGGGCCGTCATTCTGTCCCCTCGCAGCCCGCCCTCCAAAGAGGGCGGACATAGGGAGGTATAGGGTGTGGCCGTTCGGGTAGTACGAACAATTACTACAATAGGATAACGCCTACGTTTTTACTGGTTCCCATAATAACCGAATGTTGTGTTTCTTTATCTTTATGGGAGACGATAATGGTATACTCACCGGAATCGGGCTCAATGGCGTCGAATTTGAAATCACCGAACATGTCAGCAATGACAGTTGCTATTTCTTTATCATTTTTCTTTAATTTCACAGTGGCCCCCTCGACCACGTCCTCAACACCGTTATCTACCATGGCTACGCTGCCAGCGATATGCTCGTGGGTATAGCGGTAGAGGTTTCTGTACCAAACTCGTGGAAATGTGCCGTATTCGGGATGAAGAACCTGAAGCCCTTCTTTTTCGGCAAGAGTTTTCATTTCAACATCAGTAACCTTCACAGACTTAAGACTGCCTGTTGCGCAAACTGAAATAGGGCGAGGTTCTTTCCAATCCGCGTCAAGCAGATGCGCATCCCAGTTCCATTTCTGCGGTAATTCCTTTTCCTCATTCCACCAGATGTGGCCGTATGGACATGCCTTGACCAATTCTTTCCGGCCCTTAGCCTTTTGGGGGTCAATCATTACGATCCCGTCTTTACGCATGTAAACAGCTCCATCTTTGGCTGCCTTTACACAGGCCGGATTTGCGCACTGGTTGCAGGTGGTAAAAAGGTAGGCCACATCCAGAAGAGAGCCTGAACCGCGTTCATGAGTATCCAGCTGTATCCAGTGATGTCCGTGCCTGGGGCAGGAAGCACTGTAACCGGAGAATTCATTATCAACATATTCGTCCAGCAGAGTCATATAGCAGTTGTTGCAGTTTTCACATTTTTCAACGTCAACAATGATATGCCACTTTGCCGTTTTTGATTCTTTGTTCTGCTGCATATTAATCTTCTTCCCATTTACGAATTTCGATAAGACACGAGTTACTGGCCGTGGAATGTGATTTCTTTACCATGGACCGACTCGGCGTAAGTATATTGACGCACCCTCCGCGATCCGGAGACTTACCGGGCTCGCCTATGGGGGCGTATATGGCTGAAGATTCATATGAATGAACTGTTCCAGCCGGAATACGTTCGGTAAGGAAAGCATAAAGAATGACCGATCCACGATCATTATATGCTTCAACCAGATCACCGTGCGCTATGCCACGAGCCTGAGCATCGGCAGGATTGAGACGAATAATCCAATAGTGCCAGCCATCAACTTCAACGCGGTGATCCTTAATGTCATTGAGCCATGAGTCCTTACCATCCTGCATGGTATGGAAGCTGTACCGATTATGCGGAGAGATCAGCTGCAGGGGAAAACGCTTGTAATCCGCGGAATGATGGCCTTCCCATGCCGGGATATATTTTGACATAGGCGGACGTTCCGGATCGTCGGGATCATACTGGGTTAAACTAGTCGAAACGAATTCGATCTTACCGCTCTGGGTCTGCAACCCTTCGCGGAACTTCCCAGAGTAATCAGCTGGCAGCGGGCTCACTTCCGGCACATCCTTGGTACGGCCTTCGTAAAACCAATTCCAAGAAACAGGATCACGACGTTCTTCACACGGAGCGGGAACGACATAGTAGCCCTTCTTTAGAAAATCACGCCATGATGTGACTGTAGGAAGGTCTGTTGCGTCAAATAGACGTTTACACCAATCAAGTTCCGTACTGTTTTCAGTGAAATAACTTCCCAATCCAAGTTTTGCGGCAATGGTTGCGAAAATTTCGTAGTCGGACTTTGATTCTCCCAATGGTTCTATACACTTATGCTGAATGGTCATCGTGCGATGGTTCCATTGCGTATAGCTGTGGTGAATATAGCCACCGCTATTGGCGGTCTCGCCGATGTCCCACCGTTCGAAGTTGGTACATACAGGCAAAATGATATCAGCAAACTGCGCTTCGCCCTCCATCCAAATGGACTGGTTGATGACACATTCCAGCTCTGAGCTGCGATACATGTCGGCATAGCGGTTGGTATGGCACATGGTCCCGAAGTGAGACCCGCCGTACTTCCAGTAAAGCTTAACCTTGGAATGCCCAGGTGAAGGGTATTTGATAGGGAAAAACTGCCCGCGAATAGTTGAAGGATCAGTTGGATATCCAGTGGTTTCACCGTTCAGTATGGCCTCAGGAATCTGAAGTCGCGGCACGCTCTGTTTGACGGTGTTAAGAGTCATGAGCTGGGGCATGCGCTGATACATGTTGATCATCAACCCCGTACCCGCGAGATCACCGGAGAGGCCACCTTCAGAATACCCGGGAAAGAAAAAGCGAGTGTCTACCGGCGTGCCTTGCTGGAGACATCCCATGTTTACACCGGGCTTACCGATACCCTGCATAGCCATAAGATAAACCATGCTTCGAGCCCATTCTACACCTGTTGCGCAACGGCAGGCTGAACCGAATCCCTGAATACCTCCACAGGAGAGATACGTTTTTTTCGAACCCCATTGGCGTGCTAGAGCTCTAACTTCTCTGGCAGGAATCGCAGATTCTCCTTCCTGCCATTCCGGAGTCTTAGGAATGCCATCCTCTTTACCAAGCACATAATCACGCCACTCTTCGAATCCTGTAGTACGGTTTTCTACAAACCATTTGTCATACAGGTTCTCTGTGATCCAGACGTAGGCGATAGCAAGTGCCAGCGCGTTACCTGTTGCAGGACGCGGGGCCAGCCATTTGCCGCCCATGAGCGCAGCGGTATGGTTATAGAACGGATCAATGTGCACGCAGGGGATGCCCAATTCCTTGGCCCACATGCGGCGCACTGTACCTTCCTGCGCACCATAAACACCCGAAGTTGCTTCAGGGTCACTTGACCAGAAAACCACCATTTCAGCATTCTGAAGCAGGTCTTCAACTGTAGAATACGTATCCGGAGCTCCGTTGCGGATTGTGTTGCCCCAATGATGGGAAGCACCCCAGAACCAGCCTTCCCAGCTGTCGGGGTTGTGGTCTACGTAGGTGCAACCGATAATGTTGAAGAAACGACGACGGGCGGAAAGCCAATATCCGAGGTTGCCCCATGTATGATGGGATCCGGACCCGTTCATTATGGAACCGGGACCGTGTTCCTTCTTAACCCGCTGAATCTCATCCGCTACGATGGTGGCTGCCTCTTCCCACGAAATTCGTTCGTACTCAGAAATACCGCGATTTTGTGGATTCCGTTCGCCCTTCGGGTCAAAGTCCACCCGTTTCATGGGATACAATAGTCGTTTATCTGAATAGATAGTCGATTTAATGCCCGACGTGTAGGAGTTAACGCTTGTTTTGCGGGGGGGAGTAAAACTTTTACCCCGTGCCTTAATGGTCCACGGATCAGCATCTTTATCATCGAATTCGATGTGGGTGATACGGATGATCTTGTCATCCTTAACGTATACAAACACCGGCCCTGCATTTGTGTTGTTTACAAATCGGGTAGTGCCGTCCTTCATGGGTGTGCCGATTTTAGAAAACTGAAGATCAATGATTTCAGCTGTTAGTTGGGAGAAGAACAGTAAAACTTCATCATCGCCACGCGAATCAGTCTTAAAGTTCTTTGCCATGTGAATAAACTGCAAACGAGTATTGAAATCCGGGAAAGGATTCATTAACCGCACAGCTTCACGAGCAGAATCGAAAAGCAATATCCCATCGGGATTTTCGTGAATTCCTCTTCCAGAAGAAACCTTACCGTCCTTAAATGAAAACCAACGCCCCCAGGTTTTATCACGTAGTTCGATCTGAACCACGCAATTCTTGCTGCTTATGAGCTTTTTAATTGTTTCACTTCGGGCCCCGGCCACTTTAATCGCAGCAGTAAGGCCGAAGAACAAGGTTTTCATTTTCGCCTTGGCAACTTTTTCAGCCATGGCTGAAGAATACCTCATATGAACTCCCTTTGTTTCATGTTGACCGGTCACCTTCGCTTTAAACGAGGGAACCTGTTGACCAGAAAGTAACTGGTGTTTATATTTCCTCTCACCCATATAATGGACACTATGTCCATATAGTGGATACAACCTAAAGAAGGCGACTGCTTACAACTTTAAAACAGTTTCCTTTTTAACTAAAAAACAAATTTTATCTATAGGTTACGGTGAATATGGAAAACTTAAAAAACAATGCTATTAGTAAGGCCGTCAGAATTTTACGCTTCTTTGAGAAGGAAAATCGTCCCGCCTCAATAAATGAAATAAGCCTAGAACTGGGTCTCAAACGCCCCACTGTCCACCGCACGGTTCGGACTCTGGTTGAACACGGCATGTTGCGGTATGAACTGGACAGCAGCCGGGTATCCCTTGGAGGGACAGTATTAGCCTTGGGGGCGTCCCTTACTCACTCCTTACGTTCAGGAACTCTTCTTGAACACACCCGCCCTCATTTAGAAAAACTCTGCGAAGAAACAGGATGCGGCGTAACCTTAGAGCTTTTTTCAGGTATGAAAAATATCCTTCTTTTCGCTCTAAAGGGACACCGGGTAAAATCTTTTGCCGGTGCGCTGGGAGATGTTATGCCGTGGTTTGCTGCTGCCGGTTCCAAAGCGACATTAGCCCACGTTGCACAGGAGGATTTATCCCCAATATTAAATGAACGAATGTTTCCGCTTACTCCCAGTACTATTACCGATACAGAAACATTTCTTGCGAATCTGAAAAACGTACGCAAAAAGGGTTACGCAACGGACCTTGAAGAAACCCAGATCGGCGTAAACGCCGTTGCCGTCCCCTTTTTCGGTTACGATGGCCTTCCTGCAGGAGCTGTCGTTGCAATGGACATGAGCCTTGATCTCAACAATCCGAAATCCGAAATCATTGCCAAGGTAAGGATGGCAGCAGATTCAATTTCCAGCTACGTATTTTCTCCCCGCAAATAACTACTTAAGTTTACCGCGTAAATTTTATGCATGAACAGGCTTCAGCTTGCCGGTCTCCTGATTTTTTCTTTTTGAATATCATTCCGAGAACGCCTATACCGCCAAAGAGAGCCATTATTCCCATAACCATCATCATCCAATGCTGAGTAAGCATAGTAACCCCTTTATTTATTTTCCTGTTTATCTTTTTCACCCAGAATATGTGAAAGGGTGAGGCCTACCGATACAAGTATGATGATGCAGACAGCAACGCTGCCGAACATATGCCAAAATAACATAAAGGAACCTCGCTAAGCTGTAATGAATATCTGTTTACGGAAAAGTCCGGGCTCTGTTCGTGTAGTAAGCAGCATTACAATTGATACAACAAGGCTGGAAATAAGTGCAGGATAGACGTTAGGAACGTCAGCAACACCCAGCACCTCAGCAAGAGAGGTAAAACTCCAAAGCATATTGACCGACCAAGCTACCAGTAACGTTGTTGTTGCTGCAATCGAAGAGCGACGCCAGAAAAGACCAAAAAGAATAAGGAAGAAGACTGGCGTAATCCAAGCGAACAGCCAGTTGATAGCACTGACAATGGGGGGCATGTTTCCTGCGGCAAAAATAGCAAGCGCAGCAAGCACTACAATGCCAATTCTTGTAACAAGTGCTTCTTCTTTTTCGCATAGATTAGGGCGAAAAAAATTTTTATAGATATCAATGGTGAATATTGTTGCAGGAGCCAATACTGATGCGGCGAAGCTAGAAAGAACTGCAGCAAGAAAAGTAGCGAAAAGAAGAGCAATAAGCCACGGTGGAAGGTAGTGCATAAACATAGCAGGTCCGGCAAGTTTGGGACCCAATGAGTTCACGGCTGGATCGATTTTAGCTGCCAGCCCTATACAGACTACAAAGACACAAAAAAATCCGTTTAGCGGAGCTGCCAGCCAGAGAGCTTTTTTAATCGTTTTTTCATCCTTGGCTGCCAGTGCTGGCTGAATCAACTGCTGTGCAACGGAATGGCATGTTACTGTAGCTAAAACAGTTCCCACCCCAAATGTAAGCAACAATTGAGGAGTTCCTGTCATAGACAGCATAAAACCCTGCCCTCGTTCCAAATATACTGCGGCCACGCCATCCCAACCACCGAAAGGAATTCCCTGAGCAATATATATAAAAGCCAAAATCAGGCCAACATACATTATGAAGCAGTTAACCAGATTGACCCATCCAATTTCTTTCATTCCCGCCAAGACAACATACAGTGTTCCAAGCATACCTCCGATGATAGCTCCCTTGGCAATTGGCAAACCTGAAATTGTGGAAATGATAATTCCCAATCCTTGAGCTTCCAGAGTTAGAATACCCCAGACCATTCCAGCCATGACACAACTTACCATCAAGCGTGGGGTTCCCCCGAAAATAAGCGATAACATTTCCGGCATGGTCGTAATATTCAGCCTTCGCGCCCACAATCCGGTGGACGTACAGGCTACAACTAGAAGAACAACATGAGCGAGACCAAACCAGACACTGACAGCTCCAATATGCCATGTCATCTCAAGCACACCGAAAATATGGGGAGAGCCAAGTACCGTCAGGGCCAATGTAACTCCGACGACTGGCCATGGAAGACTTCGCCCGGCTAAAGTAAACCCGCCTATTTCACAGGAAGAGCTTTTACGTTCCCGAGTCTTTAGAAAAGCCCCGATTCCAACGATCACGACAATTTCGTAGAACATGACCGCCAACAAAATTCCCCAATGGTTTACTGAATCCATCACTTCCCTCGATACGCTTGATGTGCTTAATTTTTTATTCCGCTGATATAATATCAGCAGAAACTATTTTAAGCATCTTTAAAGCAAAGAATGTGCCACTCTCTATACCCCTAAAAAACAAAGCATTTTTTATGGCCAACAAAACAAAATAGGAAATATCCTAAACATCACATAGAATCGTTGCGAAATATCCTAATCTATGCAACAAGTGGGAAATTTCACAAACAACGAGGGCAGCATGGAAGAAAATACTTTTTTTAGAAAATCAGTAGAAGCAATCACCAGTACACTGATCCTTGAAGAGGCATTAGCCCAATGCCTAAATTTCCTGCAAACGCTGATGCCTATAAAGATCATGTCCATCCATCTTTGGGATGGAAGTCTGAACTCGTTACGGATCGCTGCCACCACAAATGGAAAAATCAGTCAGTCTTCAGACATTCTCATCCCGATTCCATATGAACTTCGCGGCATCCCCGAATGGGAGCAGGATGAAAATATAAAAATATATAATGATTACAGGGAAGATCCTATTAGCATTCTTGTTCAAGAAGCTTTAGTTCCTGCATATGGACCTTGCGAATATTCGCACATGGTCATGCGGGTAAAAATTGAGGAAGAACGTATCTGCGATGTTGTAGCCCTCGCAGAGGGCTCAGATAAATTTACGGATGAGCATGCAACGCTCTTTGAATTACTGCACTCAATTTTTGGTGTAGCCGTATCCAATACACTCCACCACAAAGAAATCATTCAGATCAAAGATCGTCTTATGGAGGATAACAGGATTCTCAAAGAACGACTGGACAGCCGCAGAGCGACTCAAATCGTAGGATCAAATGCTGGGTTGCAACGTGTGGTCAAACGTGTGGCTCAAGTCGGGAATACCACCGCCCCCGTCCTTCTCCTCGGCGAAACTGGGACAGGCAAGGACGTTATTGCCAATGCACTTCAGGAACAATCCGATCGCAGAGACAAGGCTTTCGTAAGACTCAATTGCGGAGCCATTCCGGAAAGCCTACTGGACAGCGAACTGTTCGGCCACGAGAAAGGTGCCTTCACCGGAGCCCACGCCCAGCACATAGGACGCATTGAACGGGCTGACGGCGGAACCCTTTTCCTTGATGAGGTTGGGGAACTTTCACAAAGTGCTCAGGTCAAGCTGCTGCGGGTGCTGCAAAATGGAGAAATTGAACGTATTGGGTCCACCATGACCAGCCATGTGGATGTGCGCGTAATTGCTGCAACACATTGTGATCTGGAAGCCATGGTTGCGGAAGGGCGTTTCCGTGCCGACCTCTACTATCGCCTAAGCGTCTTCCCCATCATAATCCCTCCTTTAAGGGAACGCCCAACCGACATTCATCTCCTGACCGACAGCATTATCAAAAAATGTTCTACGAACATGAATATTGCACCGCCGAAACTGGCTCCCGGAGCCATAAATGACCTGCTGAAATACGAGTGGCCGGGAAATGTACGCGAGTTGGCCAACATCATTGAGCGGGCCATCATCAACAACCCGGAAGGACCCTTGGACTTCCCGGAACTCAAGTACGGCATTTTATCCAAAACGGACAATCTGCCGGATATTTTAAAAATGGACGAACTCATGACTTTGGATGAAACCAACCGCCTCTACATCAGCCATGTACTTAATTGTGTGGATGGGAAAATACACGGTCCCGGCGGAGCTGCCGAAATTCTGGCAATCAACTCGCATACCCTGCGCAGTAGAATGGACAAGCTAAAAATTAAATATCGCAAACGAAATAGTTAAACTTCTGGATCTTCTTCTCATCAAATGAATATTTTTTCCTAGCCATAAAAAAGCCTTCCTTTGGAAATAATTTTCATCATACCAAAGAAAGGCCATTTTTATCAAATTAATTGTCTTTTTATCAAACCTTATTTCCCTTCAACACACCCTGTGAGGGAACAATAAAATTGTATACTGAACAGTTCACAAATCCTCATTTCACGTCGACCTAACTCCATCTGTAAAAAATTAAGTTGTATACTAGATTACACTCGGCTCGGAGAGGAGGATATTTTTTGAACAATAAAGCTGTATACTGAAATACATTGTAACCAGATTCAAAAGTTGCGAATCTCAGCTTGAGATTGAATTTTAAAATTCTAGTAAGCTTTTCTTCTATTAATGTTTTGACCAATTACACTAAATGTATTTTCCACAACAAAAATAGCTTGTGGGTCGATATCAAACACTAGCTGCTCAAGAGAGCGTAGACGAAGATTATCAGTAATAGAATAAATCATATTTATATTTTCTCCCGAGTAGCCACCTTTACCAGGAATAAGCGTAGCGTGCATTTTTTTAACCATTGTTATTTCATATAGAATTTTGTTTGATTCGCGAGAAATTATACGCACTGCCTTACGCTGGTTAAATATTGACAGGACATACTCTGTTAAAACAGAACTGATAAACAGCATTACTAATGAAGCGACAATTATATCTGGAGTAAAACGGCTCAAAGCAAACCCCATGACGACAGCATTTATTACAAAATAAAATACACCAAACCTTAAGCCAAATCGCTGATTGAGAATAACGGCAACAACATCTAATCCTCCGCCTCCACCATAAGACCTTAAAATAACCCCGCAGCCAGCCCCCATAAAGGCTCCTGAAGCAATTGCTGCGTACATCTCATTGTGTATACCAAGATCAAGATGCACATAAGAAGTCATGAAAGTAATCATGCACATGGTCAACAAATTCAAAAAGAAAAACCTTCTGCTAACCCCTTTCCAGGCCATAATAAAAAGGGGGATATTTAAAAGTAAATACCAGCGGGAAAGTGAAAGTTCCTGCGTGATAGTCTTTAAAACAACAGCTAGACCATAAAGTGCACCAGGCACAAAATCGTGATGGGCTGCTATGCCGTTATACCCGACTACAAATATAAATGATCCCATGACGAGAAGGAAAATATTCCAAGCAAGGGAGTCTGAAATTTGCCTCAATTTATTACTATCCATAACTGTGAGCCTTTTGCTTCATAAATTTGGATGGAAATCCATATAAAGCGAAGAGAATACCAACAAGGATAACAGTGCCACTCAAAATTTGATTCCAATTAACTGGTTCATGAATAACAAACCAAGCTACAGCGGCACTTGCAGGAGGTAATGTATAATAGAATAGAGCCGTTTTGGAAGCTCCCAAAACTTCCACAGCCATGTTCCAGAAAAGATAGCAAAGAAGAGAGGCAAAAACCGAAAGGTAAATGAGCGATAGAACAAGATTGTGAGTCATTGGAGGAATCACAATCGTGCCTCCGGTCTCCCATAAATACAAAGGAAGTATGTATAGTGTTCCGAACAGACAACATGACATTAGCAAGGTCGTTTGACTAATCTTTCCAGAGACTGTCTTTACAACAGTATTGTATATTGCAGACATCATAGCAGTACAAAGAATCAGCATATCGCCAAGAGCAAAATGCATATTCAACAACCTGTTAATACTTCCATCGGTAACCAGCAATGCAACTCCGAAGGTGCTCACTGCTATGCCCATGAACATACTCGGTTTCAATTTTTCACGCATAAAGAATTGAGCTACAAGAGCAGTCAAAAGTGGGGACAACGTAGAAATTAGAGACATATTCAATGCCTCTGAAGTTCGTCCAGCAATAAAAATCAAAGTGTCGTAAAGAGAAATACCACAAATAGCAATTGCTGAAAGTTCTTTCCAAAGCTTAGCTACCTGCACACGTTCTTTCCAAAAGCTCCTGATTCCAAATGGCAGGAAGATTAACGTTGCCATCAACCAGCGTAATAGGTTTAGAGTAGCGGGATCAATGATTCCGGCAAGCCCTCTAGCTGCCACAAAATTACCACTCCAGTTTATTATTCCCAACACAATAAAAAGATAGCCTGCGTTTTGTGTCTTTTTGAATTCATTCCAATTCATTGTCCAGCTCCTTAAATATTCAACAACCTGCCTAGAGAAGGCAGGTTGTCTTTTTAAATGGATAAGAATGAATGGTTCCTTCACACAGAAGGTAAATTCATTCTTTTATAACCGGACAGGCTCTTAGAAAGAGGGAAAGGATAGGACAAAGCTTCTGAGAGCCGACTTTATATGGGCTGAAAGTCGGAAATGAAGGTAGCAGATATATTCCACAAAATTCAGAAGCCCTCTGTCATGGATTTCACTGACAGTTTGCCTATCTACAATGCTTTCCAAGAGCCAGAACTCGAAACTTAGGGATACTTATTGTTTCGATAAAATCAGTAGCACAATCGATATTCTTTAAAGCATACAGCGTGCCATGTCTATAACACTTTGTAATAAAAGAGTATTTTACAAAATAGAATTTAAAGCAATAAAAAAAAGGACGACATTTATGTCGCCCAAAAAAGTTATAAATAAACAAATAGCCCTTAATTTAACAACTATTAAGCACACGACAAAAATGTCGCACGCGAAAAAAATGTCGCATTAAAAACTATAGACTATATTTCTTAAGTTTGCGCTGCATAGTGCGCATATTAAGACCTAATTCTTTTGCGGTAATTCCCTTTTTCCAATGATTGCGTTCAAGCGCTTTAAGCAGCAAATGCCTTTCAAAGGCTTCAATAGACTCTGACAATGTTCCACATGTTTGCACCATGTTAAGAGCTTCCCCAACATTTACACCAGATTCGACGGCCTTGAATCCCAAATCACTGAATACCATTTCACCAAATGTCAGATAACGCTCAAGAACATTCTGCAATTCACGAACATTTCCAGGCCAGTGATGACTGTCCATTGCAGCGCGTATTTTACCCGGAATACTTGGTAACAAATCAGTCCGACCAATGTATCTAGAAATAAATTCGTTTATAAGGAGCGGAAGATCTTCAATTCTATCACGCAATGGAGGTACATGTATTGGTAGAACGTGTAGGCGAAAAAAGAAATCAGAACGCATAAGCCCTTGGCGAACCATTTCACTCAAATTACGGTTTGTAGCAGCAATAAGTCTAAAATTTGAAGAACGGAGCTCTGTCCCACCAACAGGAGTATAAAGTCTACTTTCTAACGCGCGTAATAATTTTACTTGAAGGGCAAGATCAATCTCTCCTACTTCATCCAGAAAAAGTGTCCCGCCATCAGCTGCAGCAAGATACCCTTGCCTATTTGAAGTTGCACCTGAAAAAGCCCCTTTTACGTGCCCAAAGAATTCACTTTCCATAAGGTTAGAAGGGATAGCGCCACAGTTTACAGGAACATAAGCTCCTGTAGAACCACTTTGCTCATGAATCGTCTGGGCAACGAGATCTTTTCCTGTACCAGTTTCACCAAAAATAATTACATTTGAGGAACGCTTTGCAGCTTTCACAATCAACTTGAAAACCTCACGCATTCCATTACTTTGTCCGATAATACTGCCAAACTTAAAACGTTCATCAAAAGTAACGCGTAGTCGTTGATTTTCTTGCAGTAACTCATACTCTCTAAGTTTCTGACCACTGATGTCGATCATTATGCCTTCAAGAAAAGTTGGATTCCCATTCTCATCATAGAGGCATTCACCCTGATCCCAAATCCATTTCTGTCTTTCAGAATCAAGGCAAACCCTATAGAGAAGTTTGTAGGGTCGCTTATTCAGAATTGCCGAGGCTTGCTCTTTGTGCATTGAAGCAAGATCTTCAGGATGAGCAAGTGTTTCCATCACATTAGTATGTTGATCAGTAAAAAATTCAGGAGCTACATCAAAAAGGTCTCGACTACCTTTACTCACGAAAACAAGAGTTGGGTGCTGTTCTTCATCCAGAGAACAACGGTAAACCATACCAGGTAAGTTATTAAAAAGGCGTGTTAATTGGAGTTTACTTTCTCGTAACAATTCCTCTGTTTCCTTAAAGGAATTAACTTGATTCTCCAGTTTTTCCAACTGCTCGCACAATTCATCATATGTAGGCCTGCTCATACCTTACCCTCCATCAGAAATGCAAAGAGGCACGACAACTCTGTCGCTCTTTTGCGACGTTTATGTCTCTATTTAGTTTAGTGCAAGTGAAATTATATGTACTTTTCACATTATTACATTAAACACTGAAATATTTCGTAGTTATGCCTGTATTCTATTTAAAAAATTATACAGCTTATCCAATCCGCATTCTGAAATTCTGTACAAAGAGACCTGTTCTCCGCTGTCATCAAAGTAAGAGCCTTCATCCAAAAGAATCCCGGTATCCTTCAACTCTTCTAACCTCTCATTAATACATGACATTGAGCAGTCTTTAGCGTTTTGATATCCAGTTATAACAAGCTCATAGATTCCTTTAACATCGAGAATCTCTCCATTGCCAAATAGTTCAGTAATAAAAAGATCTAACTGCTTTTGAGCTACCATATTCATAACTTAAATATCCTCACAGAGTCTGGTGACACCATTCTAATAATATTAGAAATCCGGTCACACGTTGCAAAGCACAAACGAGCTCCGGATTATGATTTTCTCACTATTTTCAGTGTAGAGGCTGGAAATTATCCGGCCTCTACACTTCTTTGAGCAATTTGTTAATCTCTCAGGGGAACAACAATTAAGCACAATCGTGCTTATCCCATGGTTCACGATTATCACGCTGCAAGGCAACTTCCATTCGTGCGAGAGCTTCTTTAAGCTTGTTAATTTCTTTTACTTTCATATCAACATTTTTGAGGAGCTGATAAAGAACTGCACCAGTACAATCACTTGGAACTGGCTGATCTGCAATGTAGCAGAGTGTAGCTACAACATCTTCAGCAACAGCTGAGCGTTCTACCTTGCCTGCCTTTTTGTTGATACCCAGCCCTGCAAAGTACAGTCCTTTAGTTGATGCAAGAATGACCAGAGTACGACGGTCTGCAGCTTCTGAAATGAGAGCAAGAGCAGCGTCCAGAGCACCTCCGTCAACATCACCGAGTTCTACAATTGCGAAAGATCCATCTTCTTCAAAATATTTTGTAAGACCTTCAGGATCGACAACTGTTGCTCCTTCGATTCTTTTTGCGGTTACTGCAATATCGGCAGTGTTAAATTCTGCGACAGAAGCAGTCTTTTTCATAAATTTTTTAATAGCTTCGCCGTCTGCGTCTACAGCTGCGGAACCACAAGAAACAAGTATTACTTTCTTATCTGCCATTTTTATTTCTCCTAATTTGAATCATTGTTTCAGGATCTTCAGCCGCACCTGAACACGCTGCGACTAGTACCACTTGAAAATTTTACTCACATCTTTGCTGACGGTGCGGTCCATAGAAAAGACCGCACCTGTCAGCTAATAGGGGTGTGAACCTATAAGGTATAAGAAATTATGATTTATGATCTTCGAATATCTGGTAGCAAACTGCGCCTTCAGTATCTGCAGGAACAGGGTTGCCGGTTGCGTGGCAGAAAGTTGGAACAACATCAGCTAACCAGCGGGGACGTTCGTACTTGAAACCTTGCTTAATGCCAGGACCACGCCAGATCATGACATTTTTTAGAGAACCGCATCCAGATTCTCCAGTAGGAAAGCCATAGCCGTGTTCGGCCATGTATTCTGGTTTAAGCACATAGACAACATCACCAGACTGCTCGCCGCCCATACCGAAAACCTTGGCATCTTCTTTCGGAACTGCGCACATAACAGGGCGTTCACCGGTTTCTGGATGTTTATAGTCGTAGAGTGCGTCTATGATTTCGTTACGAACCTTTTCGTAATCTTCATCCTCAACAATACCACCGGGATATTTGGACTTCAGGTTAACGTAAACGAACATATAGCGCTGCGGAACTGCCTTTGATTTTTCAGGAATAAGGTCATAGTTAAAACCTTCTGACTCTTCCCAGACTGATCCGGCATCTTCAGCTCCACGGAGCTCATATGCGGTAAGTCCGGCCTGTTTCAATGCTTCTGCAGTATTGAGAATAGGCCCGATAGGAGTTGCTCCGTGGTCAGAAATGAGGCAGGTCAAGGCATCATCTGGCATGTGTTCCATCATAATACCGAGGAACTTATCTTCGATTTTGTAGATAGCGCGTTCTAGATTGAAAGCATATTCCCGAACTTTTTCATCATCACTATCCATCTTATCCAGAAAACCATGGTAGAACCAGTCAATGAGATGGGTATGCATGTACAGCAAATCCCAATCCGAATTGTCTTTCATCAGGGTTGTAATCACTTCAGTGAGCCATTCTGAATGAAACTGAGCCATCTCAATAATGGTTTCATCATCAATGATACCGTTGGCATGACCAACGAATCCCATATCGTTGGCTACAATGTTTTTGGTGAAATCTACATTCTTCAAAGCATCAGCTGGAGCGCAGTACCCTGTAGTTCCGTTAATTCCAGAAATATAGAGTTTGAAATCTTCTGCGTCATCGGAAAGTTCCATAAGCTTGCAGCGGAAATAGCCAGCTTCGATACGATCGTCTGATTTAATCTGGAACTGATGTTCTATGACATCACTCCATTCACGAAGCTTGATGGTAAAAAAGGCTTTAGAAAAATCTTTTTCCGGACAAAGAGCAAAAACATCATAACCATCGTCATCAGATTCCCAAGTCAAACCGTACCAAGTCTGCTGGACCAGAGGATCCATTGCATGTCCAAACTCCATGGGAATGACCATTTCCAGTGGTTCCTGATCTTCGATTTCTTCCGGGATATTCTTCCAACCCTCTGCGTCCTCGAAACGGGCCTGTACACCAATAGGATAGAAATCTGTAGCTACGCAGGATTCGGCACAAAGCCATTCTTTATGCTCATAGCCTTCAATCTGCCAACGATGTTCAGCAGAAGAAAGACCTTCTCCCTGGACCATAATTCCGTTTTTAAGCTTAGATGGCCAAGAAGTAGGATAGTTCACAACCAGTGATTTTTTTCCTGCTTTATCCCATGCATCCCAAATAGTTTCAGCGGTGAGCATTTCTGAACCAAAAGCCTGAACGCACTTTGAGAAATGTAAAGACTCACCTTCGTTGTAGTAATAATAGTCTTCAACTCCATGAGTGCGAGGATAAGCTCCTGTGCAGATAGTAGCCCAAGAGGGAGGTGTAACTGTAGGCATATTGTAGCCTTCAGTCATATAAGATCCTTCAGAGGCAAATTTCTTAAAGTTGGGTAGTACACCTTCTTCCATAAGGGCTTCGAGCCTTTTAGGAATAGCGCAGTCAAATCCGAGTAAAGCTACTCTTTTAGCTTGATCCGCCATTTTATTTCTCCTTTAATTTCAGATACTTACAAAATGCCTCGCACGCAAAAAGAACTCCCTGAAAAATTGTTTTTCAGGACTCAAAAGAGGGGAATACTCCCCCCTTTTTATTATGCGAGGTTGTTTATTTTTTGGGGGTGCAGCACTTCATTAGTGCATTATCCTCTTTGATCATCTTAAACCAGGCCAATACGACAAATGCAATCGGGATAAGCATTAATGCTCCTGAAAAGTTAGCGAAAACCTTAACAGGACCTAATCCTCCCATTGTGATAGCAGCAAGAGCAAGACCAGCCTGAATTGCAGCCCAGTAAAACCGGTGTCCCCGTGTTGGTTCATAACCCGGCATAAGTTTAGTTGTAGCTGCGCAAGAAATTACGTATGCGCAGGAATCCACACTCGTGGCCAAGAAAATAGTGGAAAACACGCAGTATCCTATCAATACAAATGTTCCTGCAGGCAAAGTGTGGAGAACTGCTACGAGTGCAGCAGGACCACCACTGGATTTAAGAATTCCTACAGCATCTACGATTCCATTAAGCTGAGCGTACATTGTATATCCGCCAAAAACAGCGTGGATCATGTAAGAACCTGCAATACCACCGGTCAATCCCAAACCGATGACCTGTCGTACCGTGCGGCCACGGGAGATACGAGCAATGAACAACCCCATAAAAGGACCGTATGATGCCATCCAGAGGGCATAAAAAATAGTCCAGTCTTGCGGGAATGTTCCCTTAGTGTATGGGTCAGTCCAGAATATCATGCCAAAGAAATTGTTCACCATATTACCAAATGAATTGGTAAAGTTATCAATGATGAACACTGTAGGCCCAGCAACAAGGCAAAAGAAAACCATGGACAGAGCAATAACGACATTTGCATCTGACAGAATCTTAATTCCTTTCTTCAGTCCCATTGAAACACTGGCTGTGAAGATGACCGCACTAATTCCAAGGATTATCATTTCCATGGTAAAGCTAGGCTCTATTCCCAGGGTCTTAGCTAAAGCATGATTCACAATTGGAACTGAAACGCCCATAACCGCAGCATTGGAAAACATGAGGCCGATAATGAAAAAGACTTCGATCCCCTTGCCGATGCTACCGTTAACTTTATCTCCAAGAATTGGCTCTGTAGCTGAACTAATTCTAAGAACGGGCTTTTTCCGTTTGTAAAACATGTAGCAAATTGGGAGTGCTGTTACGACATACCAAGGCCAGGTAACCGGACCCCAATGTAATAAAACGTAAGACATTGCCCATTCAAAAGACTCACGGCTTAATGATGCTGCATATTTTGGAGGATAAGCAAGGTTAAATAAAGGTTCAACAATAGACCAAAACATTACTGCCCCGGCAACACCAGAGCAGAACATCATTGATATCCATGAAAAGTTGTTAAATTCAGGCTTCTCATGTTCCTCGCCGAATTTAATATTTCCATAGCTGCTGAACATAAAGAAACAAGCCAAAAACATCATTAATACAGTGACCCACAAATAAAGGGTTCCTGTGTTCTTAGTAAAAACAGAATATGCTGTTTTTAAAACTTTCTCGCTAGCTTCTGTGAAAAGGATTGAACAGGCAATGATAGCAATTAACACTACTGTTGCCGGAATAAGAATTTTTAAATCAGGGCGGAGATCCGCTCCTTCACCGTTTCCATCTGTAGCCATACTACCTCCCTAAGTAAGTACGCTTGCAACTCTCAATGTGTAATAATTTCGAGAAGAGACTTATTGATTGTGTTACCGGAAGTTTTTTCTGTCCGATTAATTATGCGCCTGCAGCCGCATTTACCACAGTAAGCAATTACTGGGCCAAAACAGTAAAGCCTCACAAAAAGATGTATATAGATTGTGAAAGTAGGCGCAAGTACATAGCTCATGCTAAGAAAACAATGCGACGACAATGTCGTGAATATCTTCAAAACAAGCAATTTGCTGCAATATCAAAGGGGCAACCAATGCAACGACATCTTTGTCGCCTGCGCGATACAAACGTCACTTTTTTCACAAAACAAAAATACTTTGTCTTCTACCTAAAGAAAGGAATCAGAACAATATGAAAATAATCACATGAGACGTAGTATAGCGCCCACACTTATATCTGCTATAAAAGGAACAGTGCCTGGTCGAATCTGACAAATGATTATTCATTTTAAAGGATCTTTATGATATGATAATCAGTTTTATGCGAAAAACACTGCGAAACTTCATTAGTATATCGAAAAACACAACAAAACACTTCCATGAAAGAATGCCCATCCTTATTATATATGAACACTAATTATTAAGGTGTCACGACCTTCAAAAAAAAACGACAGGTATGTCGCCCTATGTTTATGTCCGCTTATACAACAATATTTCAGATTTTTTAGCTTACACTAAAATATTCTACGAATGCACACGACATACTCGTCGACAAGGGGTAAAGCCCTACCTCGTGTACAAAATCACCTAAATCTTCAGAAAACTCGCGACACAAGCGTCGTATATTTCAAGAATATAAATCTTTCAAACTTTAGTGAGTCTACATTTTCTTTAAAAAGATGCCTTAATTAAAAGAATTAAAAAAATTGGCACGGAAAATGATAGTGATTTGCCGAACAAGATTGTTTAAAAAATCACAAGGGAGGATTAAAATGGCCCAACTTACTGTTTCATATAATCGAGAAGGCGAAAAGCAGACAATAGATACAAGATCAAAAGTTCTTGGTGAAATTGTTATCAATCATGAAGGAATTCCTGAAGATGAACGAGGCGGAACGGCTAAACAATTGCTGGCTTCTTCTGCTCTTTATTGCTTCTGTGGTGCGCTGGGTAAGGCTCTGGAAACTCGCGGAGCAGAATACGACCGCATAACTGGCACAGCGACTCTCGAAACAGGTATTGACGAGAAAAAACGTGCTCGCGTTGTTGGCATCACCCTTGATGTCACTGTCCATATGGACGAAGATTTCGGATTCATTTTCGATCGCGTGGAAAAAATTATGAAAAAAGGCTGTTTGGTCACCGCATCTTTGCACGAAGCTTTTCCTATGACCTACAACCTGCATCTTGAAGAAGATTAATTCCATTCGCAACTTCACGATCGATCAATAATTAGGAGAGAAAATGCCATCCATTACTATCATAGGCGCTGGTCCGGGCGGTTATATCGCAGCATTTGAAGCCGCCCGTCGGGGAGCTTCCGTAACTCTGGTTGAAAAAGCAAATCTGGGAGGAACCTGCCTAAATTGGGGTTGTATTCCGACCAAAACCCTCAAATCTTCAGCAGAAGCTCTTGAAATGGCTTCCCGTCTTGAAGAGTTTGGAATCAAAGCAGACTCTGAGGAAGCTGTAGGTTTTAAGGCTTATATGCCTTCAATAATAGCCAGAAAGGAACGTGTACGCCAAGTTCTTTGCGGTGGGCTTGAAAAGGCCTGCGCTTCGCTAAAAATAAGGGTTCTTCGTGGTGCTGCCGAACTTGCTGCTGACCGTACTGTTCTTGTCCACTCTGAGGATGGCACAGAAGAAATCAAAAGTGATAAAATTATCATTGCTACAGGTTCAAGTATCTTAAACCTCCCCTCGCTGCCAATTGACCATAAACATATCATTGATAGTAATGATGCTCTGAACCTTGCTTACGTTCCTGAAAAGATGGTTGTTGTCGGCGGTGGAGTTATTGGGTGTGAACTAGCCTTTATTTATCGTGCATTCGGATCTTCAGTAACTATAGTTGAAGGGCTGGACCGCCTTCTTCCTGTTCCTTCTGTTGATGCTGATATGAGTCGTCTACTCCAACGTGAAGCCAAAAAACACAGGATCAAAGTTGAACTGGCTAAAACCGTTAAAAGCGTCGAGATTATAGACGGAAAGGTCTCGTGTGAAATTGGTCCATCCCCTTTTGTTGAGGGAGCTAAAGGCAAAGATTCTACAATAGAAGCAGATGTAGTGCTTGTGGCTATCGGTCGTACCCCCAATACTAACGGGCTTAATCTCGCTAAAGCAGGGGTGGAAACAGACCAACGGGGTTGGATTAAAGCAGATCAGGGAATGCGAACTTCAGCAGAAGGAATTTACGCTATCGGTGATGTGCTTGGCCCATCTCGGATCATGCTCGCCCATGTAGCTTCAGCAGAAGCTTTGTGTGCAGTCGATAACTGCTTTGGTGCAGAAAAGGAACTTGATTATACCGTCATCCCTGCAGGCATCTTCACTTCTCCGGAAATTGGAACTGTCGGTATGTCCGAAGCAGAAGCTGTCAGCAAAAATATCGAGATCCGCTCACAAACTTTTCAATTCCGAGAATTAGGTAAGGCGCAGGCCATGGGAAAACTTCCAGGCATGTTCAAAATTATCTGTGAAAAAGAAAGCGGCAAGATACTTGGTGCACATATTGCCGGAGCACATGCCACAGATTTAATTGCTGAAGCAGCACTAGCAATTGAAAAAGGACTGACTGCTGCAGATGTTGCACATACCATCCATGCACATCCCACTTTGGCAGAAGGCCTTTTCGAAGTATGCGAAGGCTGGCTGAGAGGCTGCTAGGTAAAAATAATAATCTTAACAATCAAAATGATACGAATGATTGTTAAATAAGATTGTATTTATTCGATTCGACCAGAATCAATTAAAAAGGAGATAAAATGAGTGACCTTACTTTCCCGGAAGAGATTCTCTACCATCCAGAACACACTTGGGTACGTATCGGTGATGATAATACCGCAGTAGTCGGCATTACTGATTTTGCTCAGGAGCAGCTTGGAGAAGTTGCTTTTGTGGACCTTCCCTCCACTGGAGAGAGTTTCTCAGTAGGAGAAGAATTTGGAACGGTGGAATCAATCAAGGCTGTCAGCAGTCTATACATGCCTATTTCGGGTACTATTACCGAAACAAATGAAGCCCTCGAAGATGATTCTTCCGATGTAAATACCTCTCCTTATGGGGATGGTTGGATGCTTCGTATTACTGTTGATGAAAATGCCGAAAAAACACAGCTGTTGAATGCTGCTGATTACTCGGCAAAACTTAAGTAGCCTTTCCGACAAATATTCCTCCATAGTTATATAAATAGAGACTAGAGCGGCTTCGTTTATAAGGAGCCGCTCTTTTTTAAAGAACGAAACGTTCAAGAGTTCAATCATGTGTTCTGAAAATAAATCTGAAAAATATTTACGTATTCCTGAATGGCTTAGGGTAAAAATTCCTTGCAACAAAACATACTCTGCAACGCGCACGTTGGTGAAGGATCTAAATCTTCACACGGTCTGCCAAAGTGCAAAGTGTCCTAATATGTTTGAATGCTTTTCAGAACACACTGCTACTTTTTTAATTATGGGCGATACCTGTACCCGTAATTGTGCCTTTTGCAATATTGAAAATGGAAGAATTTCTCCTCTCGACCCTTCGGAACCTGAACGAGTGGCAGAAGCTTCCAAAAGATTAGATCTTAAACACGTAGTAGTGACTTCCGTTACTCGTGACGACCTTAACGATGGCGGAGCCAGCCACTTCGCGGCAACAGTTAACGCCATACGCAAAGAATTCCCAAAAACCACTATTGAAGTACTTATCCCTGATTTCCAAGGTAACGAAGAAGCATTAAACAAAGTAATCTCAGCCCACCCTGATATTATAAACCATAATGTTGAAACGCCCCCCAGGCACTACACGAGCATCCGCCCACAAGCAGATTTCAAACAAAGTCTCGAACTACTTGAACGAGTAAAAAAAGCAGGTTGTGTCTCCAAATCAGGTCTAATGGTTGGACTTGGCGAAAATGACGAAGAAGTCCATGGAGTAATCGATTATCTTGCTGCGATTCAATGTGACATAGTAACCATCGGACAATATATGCGACCTTCTTTAAAACATCCCGGTGTCGAGCGCTATGTTCACCCTGATATATTCGATAGATATGCGCAATACGGTCGTAAAAAAGGTATACCCCATATGTATTGTGCGCCACTTGTACGCTCGTCCTATCATGCAGCTCTTTTTGCAGAAGTTGAAAAATAATCAAGTCCGGGCAGCGAAAGATAACTGTCCGAATTAACTCTTTATACAAATCCGCCATTGTAAAAATCAACTCTATTTTTACTACGTACTTCTTTGCAAAAAAACCGCTCCTAACTACTTTTTTCAGGTTCATCCGGTTAAAGCGTACTTTGCTTCATGAATACTCATGATCCTGAGTTTGAAAAAATCCTGATCACGGTATCCGTAGGCTTGCCTTTTCATGGTTTTGATTTTGTTGTTTGTGCCTTCCATTGGACCCGTGGGACATCGACGATGATCCAAATCGGCTTGATACCGATGGGAACGGTGCGTAACCAACGTTCACTTCTTCCTTTACGGATTACATGGCGGTCCTTGCAGCGGGAGCATTCTACAAGCTTTGCTTTTGGTTTGACATAAATCAGCACATTACCGGCAACAAAATCCTGCCAGACATCGTCATAGCCGGACAGCGCTAAGGCGTAATAAATGAAATTCGTGGACATGGCGATTAATCCTTTCAATGATGGGTGGTTCTTTCACCGATTGGCCGACATGTCTCTTTATTTTGTCAAAAGTACGCTTGAGCCGGATAAACCTTTAATAATCTTATTGATACAGCTAAAACAGATGGCCGCCCAGTAGCTTTATGCCTACCAGCTAGGGTTTATACAACCTGTGGCTATTTATACTCATTTGCTCATATCTTTGATTCCCAACGGCCACTCGTGACTAACCATTTAGACTTGTACCCAAAAAATGGTTTTAGCTATAATCCCAACACGCAAATCGTAGAAGTACCGGAAGAAATGATCGCTAAGGGATATGATAGTTTTGGCGGAGTTCTCGACGTTACTAATAAAACCCCAGGGCAAATAGATTTCACGACAATTTCTGATCCATACCTTGTATACTCAAATAATTCCAATTTCTTGGCTGTAACTGATCATTTGCTGATAAAATCAGTATTTTTCCGTCTCTTAGGATTATTTAATAGCGATACAAAATATTTTTCATCAATTTATTTTGATCATCAATTTGGAGGTATTTGGCTTGTAAACTAATATAAGAGAATCATGCTCAGCTTTAGCCGTTCAGAGGAAAAAAATAAATCTAGTCTATTAAGGCACAAAACTAACGATTCCAACTTTGTTGTTACAACTTTCTTGGAATGAGAATATTAAAATGAAATAAAATCTTTTATTCTAATAACCTACCAGTTCCTTAACCCGCCCATAAAACCTACCAGCCCATCCCGCAACAGTATCAGCCCCTCTGCGGGCTGATCGTAAATCCCTTTCAAAGATTGATCTGGCCTAAGGTGTCCCAACTAAAACCACAGGAAGTCCAATTGTGTTGACCATTGTGACAAAAAAATTGAGCATCTTATCAACACCGCCCGACCTTTTCTGCTCAAATGCTGAATCTCATCAATAACCAACAGCCCCAGTCCATGCAGATTTGCAACATGAGGCATCAAATTTAGCAATGTTTCCGCAGTAGATCTCTTTTGGACATATCTTTTCTCATAGTTAGTATCCAAAACTCGATCCAAAGCACGAAAAAAATTGACACAGAGATTCTTAATCCCCCATCATGAGGGCAATCTATCTTCAAATAAACTACCTGAATAAAATTATATTTTTGATGAAAAATAGACTGAGGATATGTAACAAGAATACGATTTAATGCTGTTGTCTTGCCACTACCGGAGCCCCCAAGAAGCAGCAAACTTGAAGCTGTGGAATGAGCCTTCTTAAACGTACAAGTATCAAGTTTTCCACTTTTAAGCCGCTCATAGCCGTTCTGCATATGGGCTGCCCAAGAACCATCTTCATAATTTCGCCCAACACTCCCCCGCCTAATCATTATAGATAGCCGTTCCTCAAGCTTAATATGAGCAGCTAAAGGCTGAAAAAAATCGTCCAATAAAGATGGGATCATATGTGCCCGCACGCGTTTATCTGCGAAGATATCCTCAATGTTAAACTTAACATCACCACGCAAACTCTTCTTCACCTGCGCATGAGACATTTCAACTGGCAAAGCCTCAATACATGGATTTCCTTTATATCTCGGAACAGCAGAGGGGGGGGGTAAACTGCTCTTACCATATTCTTCGGGAGCGTCATTTAACTATCCTCTTCGTCAAAAAGTTCATCTATAAAATCTGGATAACTATAATCTTCTTCCTGGATATCCCCATTCAAAGAAAAAACCTTCGCAGGTTCATCATTACATTTTTTTCCGGCTTATAGAACGGGACATTCCTCTCAGCTTCTTTTTCTTGAACTTTGTTGCCCCTGATTCCACGTATCCGCTCAGCGTTGCTCATATGCCTTGTGTCAGGACTCTTCTTTTTAGCAGATTTGATAAGACCGCTAACAAATTCTTCATGAAGTCGCTTTTATTCAGCTTCCTCCTGTTTACTTTTAGCTATAGCCCGCTTTTGCGCATCCTTGACCTGCCACACATCCCAGAAAGAACTCCCTTGAAACTCTCTAGAGCGATCGGTTAACGAGCAGGCCCAATAATCAGACTTTCCCTTAAAAGGAAAAAGATAAACATTATCAGCTGAAGCAGGGTCGTAGGCCGCAAACATCCCCACCGGTCTATGAACATCTTTTGATCTGTGCATCCAACCACTTTTCATGAGTTTTGAGGAGGTATAATATACCCCAAAAACAGAAACTCCCAATTCAGAAGCAGTGGCCTTGACTCTGGGCAACAAGCTAATCCTAAGAGCATCTTCTGAAGCTGTCCTTAATCGGCCCGTTCTATTTTGAATTCCCCAATTCCACAAAGACAAAGGAGTCATTGCCAGATCAGCAGGCATATCGACTTCTCTGTCGTATTTCTCAAGCACGTGATATTTATTATGAAGCAGAACAGTAGACATAATTATCTGCTTAAATTCAAAAACAGACATTTTCGCTTCACCCCGATAGGGTGGGGCATTCTCAATACGCACACCCAAATTACTTACAAGTGATTCAATCTGGTGCCCGAGCAACTCTCCCCTGTCCGCAAGGATTACGCTAGGCAGGCCAACAACGGGCCAATCTTCGTAGGTAACATCATCAAAATCAAATTGCTTGCACCACTCAACCTTATCAGTCATTGCCGTAGCAAGAGCCTGCATAAAATCCCACAACCATTCTGCTGAAGACATCGATAACCATGTAGATGACCGGACGGCCGACAATATTTCCTCGATCACTGTCCGAAACGAGATAGATATCTGCAATTGTAGCATCGATCCCAAAACGGGAACCTGGCCCCAAAGCATTGCTGGTTGCAGTCCCTATTAGCTGGCGTGTGTCTTTGTTGTATTCAATAGAGCTGGTTCGTTTTTTTTAACCTTTCTATCTGACTATATTCACGCTGATAAAAATACTGCATCTGTCTTTTGGTGGGAACTTCAGAGTCCAATATCTCCGGAAAAATATTTTTATATAAAGTTTTAAACCTTCTATGAGCATAAGCAATGCTAATCTTTTTATCTTTCAAAAGGTATTTATCAATTGTTCTTCTGAAAAGCTGTTCGACTTGCTCGTCAATTACAGCTCCCACACCTGAAGTATATTTCCGGGGCCTTCCCAATTTACCCGAAGCCTTCTTCTTTTTTCCCTTACCCCCTGAATTCTTATAGTCATGAAGTAAAGCATTGGGTGTTTGCCCGCGCTGCCAGTATCTGCGCAAGGCTATGTATATACTACGTTTCGTAGCCCGACCGTCAGACACAATTTCATTTATATACACAGCCCTAACTTTGGGAAGATAGCTACGGGGATCAGCAACAATATCTAAAATCAGCGTATAATTTTTGTCTCGTTTTTTCTGAGCAGAGGAACCAGGCTCAGGAGTTTCAAACGCTAATTGTGCAAAAGGATCTTCAGCACGAAGAAGTACACCGTCCTCTAAAGCTATACGTAACTCTTTAGTAAGCATAACCACTGGAAAGGCCTTTGGGTCAGCCATGTCAATCCAAACCAATTGTTCCGATAAGATTTGCAAAACACGGAACAACTTACCTTCATATGCAAAGACTTCATTTACCCTAAACATTAATAGCCTCCAAAACAGAAATATCATCCACGAAACGAATATCCGCAGGGGTTATCTTTCTGAATGGAATATTCACGTCAAAAGATAGTAATCGACTCGCTAAAAGTTCTCTAATTTCAGCCAGCGATTCCCCGGCTTCATGGTCATATTTAACATCCAGTAATTTTGAAATTTGAATTATGGTTGAGGAAGAGTTCTTCGCAAAATGGTGAGGGTAAAAGGTCAATTGCTCAGCCAACTCACTAAATTTATAATCCCTTTGCTGGTCAGGGTATAACTATTCAATATTCTGAGAAGCTGTTCGTGAAATCTCTTTCTCAGTAACCAGAAACCATGGAACATTTTTATGTTCCCAATAGCGTTGTTCCAGCTCAAGCTTTTCCACGGTTCTTGGATCGCTTAGGTCTTTAGCGTATTTTGCTTGCAGTACAAATTTCGGAAGAGCTGGATCAAAAGAGTTGACCAGAAAATTTGAGGACATGACTTGGAAAGACCCTGAGACTTGGGGATGTCTGATACCGACATCTCTTGCTAATTCAAATGTGACTTCTTGCTGTAATGGAAACTGCTCACGGATATCAATTGTCTTGTGACACCAATCAAGACTAAAAAAACAGCCAGCTCTAGATCGGAAAAAAGATGATGTATTCGGCGGGATTTGTGGCCAAAAATTCGGTGAGACCTACCTTTGGAAGCAATGTCCCGAACAGTTAGCCAAGGCTTATACATAGGTCAATGGCCGTTCCCACGCCCTTCTTTGATCCACTTCTTGATCTTTGCCTCTGTTAAGCCATTATTTCTTTTTGACATAAAAAAGCCGCTCCTGTTTTAGATCGTATTTTAATCTAACAGAAGCGGCTTTAGTATACTTTTTTATTACTCAGTAAGATCTTTATTGTTCACCCACACACCCTGTGGGAGAACAATAAAGTTGTATACTGAACGGCTTTTAAAGCCTTATTTCTCATGGACTCAATTCCGTAGCTTAATAATAAAGTTGTATACTGGATTAGCCTCACTCCTAAAAAATCGGGCTTTTTTGAACAATAAAGTTGTATACTAAAATTTCAAGTAAATCACATCCATTTTTCAGTTCACGACCTGTTCCACCCCGCCGCTCCCTGACCTTGGCTGCTGCTCCGCTACGCAGCCCGACAGGGGCTCACTTCTTCCTTTTACGCCTCCGGCTACCCCTTTTGGCCTAGGGAAAAACGGAACCCGACATCGCTGTAACGGTCGTCGGGATAGCCCCCGTTGCGGCGGGCAGAACGCACGATCCCGCCGTGGCTGATCCAGCTGCCGCCACGCACAACACGGTGCTCGCCACCTGCAGGACCTTTAGGATCTTTAACAGATTTTTTCTCATAGTCGCCATACCAATCAGCGCACCATTCCCACACATTGCCGTGCATTTGGTAAAGTCCCCACTGGTTGCAGGGAAGTTCCTTTACTGCAACTGTCTTCTCTCTGTATTCACCTTTTTCTCCGTTGCTATATGGATAGTTACCGTCATAATTTACCTGCTTGGTAGTAATATTGTCCCCAAATGAAAAAGGAGTTTCTGTTCCGGCACGGCAGGCGTACTCCCATTGCGCTTCGGTGGGGAACTGGAGATTAAGTCCTTTTAGTTCCTTATTTGCGGTTTGTAAAAATTCCTGACAAGCATCCCATGAGACACTTTTAACGGGTAATCGCGCGTCACCTTTAAACTTACTTAGATTATTGCCCATGACCTTTCCCCACAGTTCCTGAGTACATGCTGTGTCTGCCAGCCAATAGCCTTTCGTCAAAGTAACTTCATGCTGCACTTCACTGCCACCTCTCCCCGATTCATCTTCGGGAGACCCCATAATAAAAGTTCCGGGGCGAATCCAGCGCATACGTTGATCGACTCCTTCAATCTGCAAATCAGCCCAAAGTCCGTACTGGTCCTGCCCCCAAGCGGTTGCCCATAGCGGAGGAAAAGGGGCTGGCAGCGCGCAATTATCTATGAAACCACAGGTCATATTTTTATCACCTTAATTTTAATGAGCGGCACATCGGCAAGCTTTCGGAAGTCCTACTAACATACCGATGGCCATTTTCTTTTTGCCATCAAGCCTCGACATCCACCACAAAATGCTTTTCCACTGACAGAATTCGGTGGCTGGAGCAAAAAGAATTCAACTCCTGCTCGGACTCTTTGCACCCAATCGGCACAGTAAAAAAAGCATACTTCATACAATATCCTTGCAGTTTATACAGAACTTACCGCCCCAGACCTTGGCTGCTGCTCCGCCACGCAGCCCGGCAGGGGCTCGCCTCTTCCTTTTGCGCCTCCGGCTACCCCTTTTGGCCTAGGGAAAAACGGAACCCGAAATCGTCGTAACGGACGTCGGGATTGTACCCGTAACGGGCGGCAGAACGCACGTGCCTACCGTAGCTAACCCAGCTGCCGCCACGCATAACACGGAGCTCGCCATTTGCAGGACCTTGAGGATCATTAATTGATTCTTGCTGATACTTGCCATACCAGTCAGCGCACCATTCCCATACATTGCCGTGCATCTGGTAAAGCCCCCATTGGTTGCAGGGCTGTTCATTTACAGCGACAGTGTGCTTTCTATATTCACCCTTCACTGCATCTTTATACGGATGGTTTCCGTTATAATTAACTTGATCTGTATTAATGTTATCGCCAAATGAAAAAGGAGTTTCTGTTCCGGCACGGCAGGCGTACTCCCATTGCGCTTCGGTGGGGAACTGGAGATTAAGTCCTTTTAGTTCCTTATTTGCGGTTTGTAAAAATTCCTGACAAGCACCCCATGAGACACTTTTAACGGGTAATCGCGCGTCACCTTTAAAATAGCTTAGATTATTACCCATAACCTTTTCCCACAGTTCCTGAGTACAAGCCGTATCAGCAAGCCAATAACCTTTAGTCAAAGTAACTGCATGTAACTTTTCATCATTATCACGGTCAGGCTCATCTTCGGGAGACCCCATCAAAAAGATTCCGGGCTGTATCCAGCGCATACGTTGGGTAATGCCTAAAATATTTAGCTCTGCGTAGAGCCCGTATTGATCAAAGCCATATGTTTCCGCCCATGAAACATATGGAACTCCTGATTCTAATATTTGCTCAAGTTGTGAGCGGTTTAGCCAGAAGCCTTCTTCATAATTATCACCAGAGTGCTTACGAATAATTTTACTTAGCAAACTGGAACCATTCTGTGATCTGCCCCCACTCAAAGAATCAGATCCACTCAGTTGGGAAGCACTAAGCTTAAAAGGCTCATCATTCTGGTCATCTTTCTCAATGCTACTATAATAGCCCTTCATCAAATCTATTTCAGTTGGAAGTTCATATTGAATCTTGGAATCATTCAAAGGTAGGGTCGCGTATAGGCCTGTGAAATCGCGATAGATTGATTCGGCCCAGTCGGGTTTGGGTTCTAAGGAGAGGACAAACTCTTCCTTAGAAGAAGAGACCACTACTTTCGATAATTTCTCTAGTGGATATAGTAAACCCTCTTTTAATTCAAAATTATCTTCTTTCTCTCCAGTAAAAAGGGTCAATTTCTCCTGAGCGGAAAAAGAAAATAACGGGGTCTCCCCTCTCACTGCACTGGTATGAGAAGTCTTCATCCTAAAAACAAGTTGCTCGCCATATTGCAAAGCTTCCCAGAACCTAGGCGGAACTGGATCTTCACCACGGGCTTTCTTTACATCGTCTTCTACAATAATTTTAGGAAGCGGTTGATCTTTAGGTTGATCTTTAAAAGCATTGGCAACGGCACTCTTTAAATAACCAGCTCCATAAACATTAAGGACAGACCTATTTTGTCGCATCCCCATACGTCTGATCCAATTCTGTACAGATTCGTGGTCCGTATCTTCAAAACTGATAGCACCTTCTTTAAGCCAGCCCAGATAATGGACCAACTCTTCCGGAAGAACAGATAAATCCTCTCCTATACCATTACCAGCATTGGAAAAACACAACTTCAAAGAATGCTGGACAAGCTGTTCCTCCAAGCGGACCTCTACAGGAAGCTCTGTATGGTAGTCTTGTATTACCTGAAAAGATTTATCAAAGAGAGCCTTCATCAGGAGAAGCGAATCGTTACCGAGCTGCCCCGCATCTTTCTGAATGCGGCAAAGACTATCCTGATAAGCAACAATCTTTTCAGGCCTGATTGAGCACGACAAGCTAGTTCTAATGACATCAGGATGGTTCCAGACAAGGCCTTCTACTCCAACATCCGCACCGGGCAGAATACGCCTTACCTTTCGCAACAAACCCGGCTCTATACGCAGTGCTGACGAACAAAGTTTGAGGACACTCTCAGCCGTAGGCAGCAAGCCTGACTTGCTCAGTCCGTCAGTCGCACAGGACATGGAGTCATCCCAGCAAATCATCTTGTAGAGGTGCTTATGACGATCATCCCAAAGACGTTCAGGAACGGGAGTCAAAACAACAGGATTAATGCCCTGCTCATGAAGCATGCGACCAAACTCACACCAATCTTCCCTATCACTGTCCGATCCATAAACTCCTAAGTCAGATAAGATAAGTAAAGGAGCTCCATATGGATCAATTTGCAATGGGTAATATTCCATCCGCTCGTGATTAATGGCATCCTCAAGCGGACCAAATCGAATAAAATGCTTTTCAAGCCCTGATTTACTAACCAAATCGGAAACACCGTTTACAACCATATGAAAATCAGTCCAGAACGGAAACAATCGCAAATGAACGTCAACAAGAATCTGCGAGAATGGAGCCCAAACGTTCGACTCTTTCAAAGGAATTTCTTGAAGGAAAGCCCCACGTGCAAGCATACGGACAGCCTTTACCACATCAGGCTGGCGGGACTTCTTCCGCCCATGAAGAGCTTTTTTGATGATCGGCCACAACTTTGCCCATGAAGATATCGGAGAGAAAGGAGGGGGGGGAGATGATTTCAATTTTGGCAATTCTCCATTACCGAAATCAATACCGTCGGATGAAGGCGGACGATCCTTATCCAACCGTTTCCTAGATTCAACAAACCAAAAATTGGGCTTTAACGGCTTTTCAGTCGATTCTGGAAATTCATTTGATTCACCCCCACTGGCTTCCTTCTGCTGGATTAAATCATTCTGCTGTCCACCAGAGACACCTCCACCTTGAAAAACCCTTTCGGGAAAATAGTCATACCCAACTAAACCACCGATTACTTTCCGGTCACCACTAGGAAACTCTCTTAACAGCAACTCAATATCGGCGAGTCCTACTGGCCCTGAAGTATGTTTATAATTACGGTTGCCCATGAATTGCTATCGCGCGTTTTTTTGAAGGACAAAGGAAAAGCTTTCTCCCAATTCTGCCGAGGAGATCTTGGGCGACAACGAAAAAACACGGGCAAGATCCAAAAATTCGCTCAAGCCTGGCCTATGTGGCCCCGAACTTCTCTCCCGATCATCAACAACCTTTACAGCAAGATACTGCAACGTCTTAGGATCAACATCAATATCACTGCACGCCCCAGCACGATCCAGCAACCATTTAACGGCCTCATCTGACTCGTCCGGTATTTCCATATGAAGAACAAAACAACGGCGCAAGAATGCAGGAGGAAGCTGCCGGTCCTCATTCGTAGTAATTATTATAAGAGGCTGGCCCAAATCAGTATCTAACTCCACCGCATTCTTTAAATATGGGACTGTAAAACCATTCTCTGCAAAAGCTTCCAGCAACGAATTCGGTACGTTAGCATCCGCCTTGTCTATTTCGTCGATCAGAACAACCCACCCATTGGTCCTAGTGCCAGAATCACTTTTAGAATTTTCATTACCAATTCTCAATTCTTCCATTATTTTAATTGAGGGAGAACATCCTCCTGAACAATCTCCATACCGCTTTAACGCTTCTTCTGGCTGGTATGCCCACCATAATATTCCTGGAGCAATATACTTCTCTTTGTCGAGTGTGATCGTGCTATCTGATTTTGATACCTGTGCGTCTCCAAGGCGTTGAACCGCATCGAACTGCCAAAGCAGATCGTTTGCCTCAGTGCTTGCGGTTACAGTCTCAGAAATATAATACCTGTTCAGCAAATTAAATGCCGCAGCTTTAGCAAGCGTGCTTTTGCCCACACCAGGCTCCCCGCGAACAAGTAAAGGGCGTTTTGCTTTAATCGCGGCCTTGATTGCAAATTTATGCTTTTCATCCCAAAAATAATCCATTTCGTTCACCAGCCTTATTTTATTATTCATCACCTAAAAATAATGCCATTTTATCCGCTAGGGCCGAAAAAGTGTCTTCGTCTACAATTTTAAGTGCACCATCATCAGAATACTTATTCACAAAAACAACTTGGGGAAAAACCTCAGACAATGCGTTGGAGATATCAAGGCTATTGCTATTGGGAAAGACCATAAAAAAATAATGGGGAGACTTATCCATTCTGACTTCATCAGCAGCTTCACCAAAAATATTAAATCTTCTTCTCTCCTCATCATCAAGTTTAGCTGTATCAAAATCAACATTGTATAGAGAATTAAAAACGGCATTACATGCATCGGCTTTATTTCCAATGCGGGTAAATCCAGCCTCTGGCATATCTTCAAACACATAATAATATTGCTTAATACCCTGAGGCTCAAATTGTTTATTCAACAAAGGAGACAACATTGCATCAAGATCCCTTAATTTACCATCATGATAATCGCATTTAAAAATATTTGTATCCTTGTGGGTTAAAATCTCAGACTCTTTAAACTCAGATTTCAAAACTAAAATTAAAAAACACAGGGTTCTGGCATCAGCCAAGATTTCATCAGACAAAAACGAATATCTATCTGCGGAGATCTCCCTCACTCTCTTGAGAATTAATCCAAGAATAGTATTCGTGTCGTTGTCATTAATAAACTTATCGAGTTCGTAAAAATATCTAAAATCATCTACTATACCCGTATCCTCACACATTATTTCTCTTATATGGTCTCGCTTTAAAAATAAAAGGGAGTTAACAAAAGCGAAACATCTTATACAATCAGCATCAAATTCATATTCTTGCTTATTCTCCTTACACTCACATAGAAAATCCAGTTTGGAATTAATTACTCCTACGACGCCCTCGAGCTTATCTCCAAACTGGCTAAACTCATTAAGAACAGCACGGTCACCAGCCCCTAGCTCTCGAAACAAGCTAACAGAAAGTAATGGCATGACCGCCTTCATATATTCTTCAAACTCCTCCGAGGATAGGTCGTCGCGATCTGCCCCGCAACAATTTCTTATATTCTCCAATTGCGCAGATTGTTTCTTTTTGTATTTTCTCCAATCAGAAGAAAGCTGCGCAATACAGAGGGATAAGATATCATCCAAAATAGACTGATCGGCAAGCTTGTACAAAAAATCAACGTCAACATCTCTTGAAAGTCCATTTCGCAATAGGTTAGCTTTTGGACCACCCCCGTTAGCTAGTGAAAATAAAATATCAGCTAACTCTTTCTTGAGCTGACTTTGATACTGTTGCTCGGAGATCTTTCTGAGGTCAACATAACCCCTGAGTCCTTTAAGAGCAGCCTGACTGATAGACCAAAGCCCAACTCCGACAATTGAAGCAACTGAGCCCCAATTTGATAAACAAGCACTGATATCCACGACTCACTCCTGGCTATTTTTTCATGACATCGGGCATTCTTAGTTTATGAAAGACACACATTGTGTTGTCAATAACCGCTGCTTGAAGTTGAATGCAATACGTTTATAACAACAAAAACCCCGCCGTATTCACACGGCGGGGTTTAAAATTCATGGATATTTCCTACAATTCTTAACTGATCAAAACCGGAAGACTGCGCAAAGAGTGACTTCCTAGCTTCCTTCATTATGTATTAAACCTCGCCACCCACGCCCTTAAATTTTTCAACAAAAGCGGCTATTTTTTGGAAAACACTATGTTTTTTGGGAAGATACTGTGGGTTTAGTGGGCTCATCTTAGGCAGAACGGAATTGAGCTCTGTTCCATTGTCACTGGCAAACTCCCTCTTTAATGAGGTAACGAGATAACGTTTTGCAGCATCTTTATTCAAATCTTCAGAGCCAATTAATTCTTCTGCTTCTCGTTTTTGTTCCGCTTGGGCAAAAGTAAAAAAAGCATCAATAACACTGGCCTTATCACCGATTCGGTCAAGGTCGGTTTGGTTGATAAAATCAACCAACAAATTCTCTTTTGCGCGATTGCCAAGGCTGGCACGAATCACTCGACGCACGTCTTCAACCAGCGCGGCCTTGTCTTTAACCTTCTTACTGTTTTCAAAAATTAGCTCCAGAATATAGTCGAGGTTAATCTCTTGAGATTTGAGCAGGTCCACTTCAAAGACAACATCATCCCAATCGATTGTGGACTCGGCTTTTTCTGCACCTGCTTTTTCACGGCGTAACCAATCGCGAATATCGTTGTAAGTAGAGCGATAATCCTGAATTTTGCGATCAGCAGGCATCTTGATATCCTGCATAGCTTTTAATTCTTCATCGTTTAAATAATGCAGGGCCTTAAATGCCTCAACCGCTTCCGAGTCGGTCATGTCTACACTTTGCAAAGCTTTCAGACTGGCAAATTCATCGTAGTTTTGCAGTACATTCTCCACCCGCAAATATTCGCCAAACAGTTTCGCGAAGGCTTTTTTGTCTGACTCTTTTTCAATCTTATCCGGGTTGGGAAAACGCCGCCGCAATTCTGTTACCACTTCCATATAGCCGCGTCGTGCTTCACCAGTTACCACATCGGTAAAGCCTTCCATGTACTCTTTATAACTTTTCTCCAAAACCACGTTTTTGGTGTTTTTATCGCCGAACAGAGTAATAGCATCGATCGTGGCCTGCTCCAGATCACGGAAGGTGACGATATTGCCAAAGGTCTTGGTGGCATCATAGATGCGATTGGTACGCGAATAGGCTTGTATCAGGCCGTGATAGCGCAAATTCTTATCAACAAACAGAGTATTCAGCGTATGAGCATCAAAGCCGGTAAGAAACATCCCCACCACAATCAGTAGATCAACATCCTGACTTTTCACACGCTTAGCAAGGTCGCGGTAATAGTTTTGGAAACCTCTGCTGTCCACGCCAAAATTAGTTTTAAACAGGGTGTTATAGTCGGCAATAGCCGCACTTAAGAACTCTTTAGCACTGCTGTCCATGGCTGAAAGCTCAAAACCCTCATCCGCAATATCACCTATAGCATCCTGCTCTTCATTGGCCGCAAACGAAAAGATAGTGGCCACTTTAAGTGGCTTATCACTGTCTTTTTGCAATTGCTTGAACGACTCGTAGTAAAGCTTAGCCGCATCCACACTACTCACGGCAAACATGGAATTGAAGCCTTTCGTACCGGATTTTAGACGATGTGTTTTCTGCCTAAAATTATTCAGGATATATTGCGTGACTTCCTTGACACGGTCAGGGTGCAACAAGGCCTGTGGGGTTTCCGCCGCATTAAGCTTTTTCTCATCCAGCTCGCTTTCAATCGCCTTGAAGTGTGGACGTACATCGTTATAGTCCACCTTAAACTTCAAGACCTTTTCATCGCGAATGGCGTCAGTGATTACATACGAGTGCAGCTCACAGCCAAATACGCTTTGCGTGGTCTCCGCACCAAGGGCATTTGGTGGAAAGATAGGCGTGCCGGTAAAACCGAACTGATAAAACTTTTTAAATTTTCTCTTCAGGTTTTTCTGTGCTTCACCAAACTGACTGCGATGACATTCATCAAAAATAAACACCACCTGCTTGTTATAAATAGGCAGGTCACTTTCACCTTTCATCAGGTTGTTAAGCTTCTGAATAGTGGTTACAATAATCTTGTTGTCGTCTTTATCCAGATTGCGCTTTAAACCTAATGTGCTGTCAGAACCATTCACACTATCAGGCGAAAAGCGCTGATATTCTTTCATGGTTTGGTAATCCAGATCTTTTCGGTCGACGACAAAAAACACCTTATCAATGAACTCCACCTCAGTCGCCAAACGCGCCGCCTTAAAACTGGTTAAGGTTTTGCCGGAACCGGTAGTATGCCAGATATAACCGCCGCTTTCGGGATCACTCCAGCTCTTTGCTTCATAGGAGCTTTTCACCTTCCACAAGACACGCTCCGTTGCCGCAATCTGATACGGACGCATCACCAGCAGAGTATCAGTGACATCAAACACCGAATAATGCAGCAGCACATTAAGCAAAGTTTTTTTCTGAAGAAAAGTAGCCGTAAAATCTTTCAGATCTTTGATTAGACTATTGTCGGCCTTTGCCCAGTTCATGGTGAAGTCAAAGCTGTTTTTACTTCGCTTCGTGGTGTTGGGAAAATAGCGACTATCCGTTCCGTTTGAAATCACAAAAATCTGTAAATATTTATACAAGGAATGTTCGCTGTTAAAGCTCTCCTTGCTGTAACGGTGCACCTGATTAAAGGCTTCACGAATCGCCACTCCGCGTTTTTTCAACTCAATCTGCACCAAGGGCAAACCGTTAACGAGTATAGTCACATCATAACGGTTGGCGTGGCTTCCTGCTTGCTCAAACTGTTTGATTACCTGAACTTTATTGCGGGCAATATTTTTCTTATCCACAAGATATATGTTCTGTATATGTCCGTCATCAAAGACAAAGTCATGAATATAGTCATCATGGATTTTACGAGTTTTATCGACAATGGAATCGCTGGGTTTATCCAGATAGTTTTTGACAAAGCGTATCCATTCATCGTTCGAAAACTGCATCGTGTTCAAGACCTGCAGCTGTTCACGCACATTGGACAACATTTTTTCGAAAGAGTTTAAGCCAGATAAATATTCGTAGCCCTGATTTTGCAAGTCAGCGATAAGTTCAGACTCTAAATCGTACTCACTTTGGTAGGTTTCGCAGACCTCCCATTCCTTGGTATATTTGTCTAAAACAATGAAATTTTTTGATTCTACAATTGGTTTGGTTTCACTAATCATTTTCTTCTTCCTGTAGCCAATAGCCGTAGTTAGTTTTCAAATGCCCAAGCAAAAAGCTAACAATTTCCTTCTCTTGTGGAGTTGGTTCAGCGACAACGTTATTCGACAAGGTCGAATGACTTGTAAATTGAATAACGCGATTAAAATAAGTCTGTTTATCGTCGGGCAATAATTCTGACCATCTAGGATAACCTAAAAATGTTGCTGTTTTCTCATATAAATTGCGTAGCAAAGTGAAATGATATTTTTGAACTGAATTTTCAGAAATGGCCTGCTCAATACATTGTTTTAAGTAAAGGTGATAGGAAAAACTCTGATTTGAATCTCCTTTTTTGGGATCAAGTTCAAATGTCTCATCCTCATTTCGCCTTAAGATGTAACCAGATTTCACACCCAATTCATTGCAAAGAACATTGTAAAAAAGCGGGCTGTGCGTTGAGATTATAAACTTTAGCCCTCTATCACCAGTAAAATTACTAGATTTTATCTGTTGAGCCAGCTGCACTGCCAACTCAATCAAATGATTTTCGTCCAATGAGCTCACAGGATCATCAATGAAAATATATTCCAGATTATTATATTGATCTGTAGATCGATCGTCAGAATCGGTAATATTTAGTTCATGAACTACTTGCTCAATAAGGCTGTAAAAAATACTCCAAATAAAGTTACTTTCTTCGCCTTTGGAAATTTTAATATTTTCGGTTCGCACAGCATTGCCACGCCCAAACGAGAATGTAACCTCAGAAAAATCATTATTAAAGTAAGGAGTTAATTTGTCACTAGTATAGTGTTGAAAATTGCTGATCGTATTCTGATCCTGCCCCTGGTCCTGCAACACCCACTGAGTGTAAGCATTGGGCTGAATTTTCAATTTTCTTTCGGCATCACCCTCAAGGTCATTAGCCCAATAGAACAAGTCTTCCGTGAAGACATTGTAATAAAGAACAGTTGTGCGACGATCATCCGTTTCGTCACTCTCTACACCTTTTGGCATAATGAGTTCTTTAAACTCACGTGAAAGCCGCGTTTTACCCACTCCATTAAAGGCGTAGATCAGCTGTACCTTTTTAGGGTTATCCTTAAGCTCCTGAGCTATTTCTGTTAGTGTTTTGTTCATCTTACGCCTCTACCTTAGACTTGGAAAAACTCAACATCAAGTCGCGGTAATACTCGTATTGCTTTTGGCGCAATTCAATTTCGCGGGGTAGACCATCGGTGAGGGAGGTGGTCAGGGCGTCAAATTTATCTAGAATGTATGCAACGCGTTTCTGCTCATCTATAGTAGGTAAAAGAATCTTTAACCCTTGTAATTTCCCTACTGCGAGGCCAGGTTGAGCAGACTGAGAGGCATATTGGTTTAAATTCATAACGGTTAGCACATGGAAAGCCCAGTCAATATCTATTTCATTACTAGTCGTAACAACTACAGCATGTTCAGTTGCATAAAACTGACCTTTCATTCGCTGAACATTCCCGCAAAGTGCACCTTGCCTACCAATTAGCAAATGCTCTCCATCATGGCTTTGCTCTTTAACAAAGCCACGAACTCCATTACCTCCGAAACATGGATAAAAATATTCATCATTATAACTTGGCGAGATTTTACTTGCTGATATATGCTTTCCAGCACGCATGTGAAGCACTTCCCCCAACGCCTTCCACTCCATTTCCCCTTCTTCAAAACTCAACAACTGGTCACGATAATAGTTGTATTGTTTTTTGCGAGCGGTAAGCTCGGTGGTAAGCTCGGTGGTAAGCTCGGTGAATGCGTCCAGCATGCGGACGATACGTTCTTTCTCTTCAAGAGAAGGGTTTGGAATACAAATGCTCTCCAAGTTCTTTTTGTTAAGCTTTGGCTGTGCTGCACCGGAGATGTATGGTGTCAGATCAATGCTGTTTAGATAATACTCAATATAGCGTCGTTCAGCGTATGTCTTAAACCTAAGCACATGAGCGTGATTGTTCACCCAACTTTTTCCGCTAATACTAAATGCTATTGGTGTATTCCTTGCGATCAAATTTGCACCATCTTCGGAGACAAGTAAAAAGTCACCATCAAAGATATAATCTTTAACATAATCAACAATGCCCGATGCCCCGTAATATGGTATTTTACCTGAATCTCTTAATCCACTCTTAATCGGTTTACGCATTGAATCTAGATTTTCAGCGAGTTCCCCCAACGCCTTCCACTCCACCTCAACCCCATCCATCAACTTTTCCATAAAACTCAATTCGCTCATGCTACAGCTCCTCAGTCTTAAATTCACTATAGCCTTCATAGAAATAGCTGACGTCTATGCCTTTCATAAACAGAGCGCGGTCATCGATCTGATCTGTCAACGCGCTTTTTAACAGCACCTTAATTTCAACATCTTTCACCGGACTGCGCTCCATGGCGGACAGGTATTCCTCTTTATCGACTTGATTCCAGTCGATGACCTTTCGAATCTCTTTTTTCAAAATGAGATCCAGCCAGATGCGAGTTGCGCGGCCGTTACCTTCGCGAAAAGGATGGGCGATGTTCATCTCTACATATTTTTTAATTATTTCATCAAAGTTGCTTTGCGGCATGGAATCTATGTGCTTCAAGGCTGCTTCCAGATACATGAGCGGCGCAAAACGGAAATTTCCTTTGGCAATATTCACTTCTCGTATTTTGCCGGCAAAATCATAAATTTCACCAAACAAATAGGAATGAATGAATACGAGTCCTTCAAATGTTCCGATGTTTACCTTTTTGATATCACCCGACTCAAACAGCTGCTTGGCTTTTTGCTTACTTATTTTCTCTTCGACCTTGGCCAGTTCAATCTGATCACTGATGCCTAGTTTATTTTCCAGAATCATTCGTCATCCCCTTCAATCTCCGCAACAATCACATCAATATCCTTTCGAAGCTGATCGATCTTGACGACAGTGGTTTTCAGCTCGGCATTGAGCTTTGTAATATCAATTACCTCGCGTGTGTCTTTTGCTTCTACATAGGAGCTAACCGACAGGTTGTAGTCGTTGGAAGCTATCTGGTCAGAATCGACAGATTTCGCAAAGTGGTCGATCTTCTCTTTGCTGTCGAACACCTGCATAATCTGCTCGATATGCTTATCGGTGAGAATGTTGTTATTGGTCTCTTTCTTGAACAGACCGCTGGCATCAATAAACTGGGTGGTCGTGTCGGTCTTGTGCTTCGAGAGCACCAGAATGTTGACGGCTATGGTGGTGCCGAAGAACAGGTTGGGCGCGAGCGAGATCACGGTTTCGACATAGTTGTTATCCACCAGATATTGGCGAATTTTCTTTTCGGCACCGCCACGGTAAAAAATACCGGGGAAGCAGACAATGGCTGCACGTCCTTTGCTGGAAAGATAGCTGAGCGCATGCAGCACAAAGGCAAAATCGGCCTTGGATTTGGGAGCTAATACACCCGCAGGGGCAAAGCGGTCATCGTTAATCAGAGTTGGATCGTCTGAGCCTTTCCATTTCACCGAGTAAGGCGGATTGGAGACAATGGCGTCAAATGGTTTGTCATCACCGAAATGAGGGTCACTCAGGGTGTTGCCAAGCTGGATATTGAACTTGTCGTAGTTAATACTATGCAAAAACATGTTCATACGCGCCAGGTTGTAGGTGGTGTGGTTGATTTCTTGCCCAAAGAAACCGTCTTCGATGATGTGCGCATCAAAATGTTTCTTGGATTGCAACAGAAGGGAACCAGACCCACAAGCAGGGTCATAAATTTTATTAACGCTGGTTTGCTTGTGCATGGCAAGTTGGGCAATCAGCTTAGAAACATGCTGCGGAGTAAAAAACTCACCGCCGGATTTGCCCGCAGTGGCTGCATAGTTTGAGATTAAAAATTCGTAAGCATCACCAAACAGGTCGATGTGACTGTCGTGAAAATCACCGAAGTTCAGCTCGGCCACGCCCTTAAGCACAGCGGACAAACGGGTATTCTTGTCGGTAACGGTGTTGCCGAGACGGTTGCTGGTGGTGTCGAAATCAGCAAACAATCCTTTGATGTCAAGCTCCGACGGGTAGCCATTGGCGGAATTTTCGATGTCGGCAAAAATACTGGCGAGATCCGTATTTAAACTTTCGTTGGTATTGGCTCCTTTGACTATATTAGCGAACATCTGGCTAGGATAGATGAAGTAGCCCTTGGTTTTAATGGCATCGTCTTTAATTTCAGGAGTGATAACGCTGTCGGGCAAGTCCGCGTAATTAATGCTCTCATCACCGGCTTCGATGTAGCTGGCAAAATTTTCACTGATAAAACGATAAAACAGAGTGCCGAGCACATACTGTTTAAAATCCCAGCCATCTACTGCGCCTCGTACATCGTTAGCGATTTGCCAGATCTGGCGTTGCAGCGCTGCACGTTGTTGCGTACTTGTCATATATAAAATCCTGATTTTGTTAGTTTACTTTGGTAACTTCGTCATATTTTACTTCGCAGCCCTACTCATCGACTTCGTCTTTTTTGAATTCTTGTAGACGGCCACTCTTGTGGGCAATGTATCCTCTCTGTGGATACATCCCGGCTAAACTAGGTTAAACAGGGTTAAAGATATATAGATGAAATACAAAAAACAAGAATATTTCCAGCAATGAAATTTTATTCACCCACTACCAGTTCTTAAATAAAATTTGGGTAGTTGGTGGCAAATGCAGAACTTTCGGAATCTGCGGATGTGCTCCAACTTCTCTATTACAATTTTTTGCAATGAAAAACTGTAACAGATTAAAATCAACGCAACTTCCTGACAGCGACTAAGCACCTATTAGCCCATCCATTTACCGAATTAGGGAGTAGGACTCCTTTATTTCCAGATTTAGATTCAGGATGCGGTATTCTGACATATCCACATTTACCATAATAATCTGAAAGCAATATTGTAGGCCATGTTAGAGAATCAGTTACAAACTCGGACATTACCTTACCTATTTGATATTTTAATTTCGCCGCATCTCGTACTAATATAGCCAACGTTGAAATAGGTTTCACCGCATCAGAGGTATCTACTTCTAAAAAGACTATATGCTTATCTCTTATCTTAAACTGAACAATAGCCACACACCTTGGACTTCCGTCAGTTGAAAGAAGGTGTTTTTTACTTCGGCCTCGTCGGGGCAAGCTCTTGGTATCTAAAGAAATAAACTCGCACCATCTATTAGCTTTCAATCTGTCGACCATATTTGAAAAACAAGTAAATTTTCTCTCAAACAAATGGTCGTTATCTGTTGTGTCATTAATTGTATTCCATTCTGCACGGGCTTTACCACGTCCAGCCACCGATTCATTCATGCTGACATCTTGTAAAACTACTTCTTTGCTCTCATCATCTGGTATACTTAATGAAGAACTTCTTTATAAGCCCAGTAGCGTCGTTCCAGCTCAAGTTTCTCCACAGTCCTTGGATCGCTTAAGTCTTTAGCGTATTTTACTTGCAGTACAAATTTCGGGCGAGTGGAATCGGAGGAGTTGACCAGAAAGTCTGAGGACATGACTTGGAGAGTTCCTGAAACTTGAGGATGTCTGATGCTGGCCTCTTTTGCCAACTCAAGGGTGACGCCCTGTTGCAACGGGAACTGTTCTCGAATTTCAGTTGTTTTGGGAGACCAATCAAGAGTTAAAAAGACAGCTAACTCAAGATCGGAGAATAGATGATGTGTTCGCCGTGATTTGTGCCCAAAAACTCGGTGGGACCTACCTTTAGAAGGAATATCACGGACTCGTAACCAAGGAGAATAAGCCGGACCACGCCCAGCTCCACGCCCTTCTTTGATCCACCTTTTGATCTTTGCCTCTGTTAAGCCACTATTTCTTTTTGACATAAGAAAGCCGCTCCTATTTTAGACCGTATTACTAGTCTAACAGAAACGGCTTTAGTATATAACTTTATTGTCTGGTATACTTCTTTATTGTTCAGTATACATCTTTATTGTTCACCTACACACCCTGTGGGTGAGTAATAAAGTTGGAAACTATTTTTTTATAGCTACTTGATTTTACATAAACCGAATTTTATTTTTTAAAAATAAAGTTGGAAACTAAATTAAAATCCTAACTTTTAAAGAATAAATCCTGAGTAATAAAGTTAGAAACTGAAACTATAATTTAAACGAACGATATAAATATAAATTCAACCTTTCTTAATGCACACTCCAAATTCCACCGAATCCGATAATCAAAGAAAATAGGCGAGAAATATCTTATATCACCATCAAACAATCCTAGAAGACGAAACAGAACTGACTCAACCAAAACACGATCAGTGACTGCCAAAAAGTTAGAGCTATCTGAAAACACAAGATATGGGTCAGAAACTGACTCTAAATCTAACTGTTTAGGAAGCTTGTTGGTTGCATCCAGAACCACACCAAAGCTATCGTATCCATTGCTAACAATTTCTTCAGGAACTACCACGGAACTGGAGCGAGGTTCATACCTAAACCCTTTCTTTGAGTACAAATCCAAATGGTTAACAATTGGTGGTATTTTATACTCGAAAACATGAGCAAATGAGTATAAACCCTTGCAGGAAAACATAATGCGACTAGGCGTTTAGAGGCTTCAGCCGTGCTCATAATTTTTTGAGTAAATACAGTTAAAAACGAAGGCCTTTGTTCTTTTTTGTTTGTAGTAAACTGATCTGGAGATGAAGCCGCAAAGTATTTTATCCAACTCACTGCGACATCCACGGAGACTTCCAAGTCATCAACCATCTGGTTACAACTGAGCATCCTGACATAATCATCCAGTGCTGAAATTTTGGCTACTGGCCACATCAAAATGACTGGCCGACGACAGAACCAACTAATTAATATTTTTAAATACATTTTCAGGTATTTCCCGCTCGGCAATTAAAAAACAGGAACCCCCTTTTTATCCCAGTAGCGCCTCTCAAGCTCAAGATTTTCAACAGTTCGATGATCAGATAGAGCTTTCACATATTCTGCTTGAAGGGCGAACTTTGAGCGTGAGTTATTGGAAGTATTTACGAGAAAGTCTGATGACATATATTGCATTGCGCCAGAAGATGATGGGTGGGGAATACCGGCGGAGTTGGAAAGTTCAAGAGTTTCTTCGCTTTTAAAAGGAAACTGCTATCTAATCTCTGTAATGCTTTGATCCCATTCCAAAATTAAAAACACGGCAAGTTCAAAATCAGAAAAGAGATAGTGCGCTGTGACTTGTGCCCATAAATCCGATGAGAACGCCCTTGCGAAGAAAAATCACTAACTTTCAACCAGAGCTTTATAATTATGGTTCCTGCCGGAACCACGCCCTTCTTTAATCCATTTTTGAATCTTGATTTCTGAATAGCCTGATTTTTTCTAGTCATAAAAAAACCGCTCCTGATTACTCTTTTACAGAGCATATCACGAACGGCCTTAGTTTTTTTCTAACTTTATTACTTGCCCGCAACAGCCTATAGGTGAGTAATAAAGACCTTAACTCACAGCTTACTTATTCCAGTCTTTTCAATAGCCGCTATTTGTACTTTAAAAAGAAAGTTCTTTACCAAACCTTAATTTTTTTTGAGCTAAACAACTACATACCGGACATGGCTTTTACTTCTTCAAGAGATTTTTCCATTGTCTGCAAGCCGCCATTAATCATAGTCATGCCGTCTGCGGAACCTTTTTTCATCATACCCATCCCCTTCATCATTTCTATCATGCCCTTGTTGGCATTGTTCATAGAATTTTCAATCATAGACATATGAGGAGTTCCTTCGGCAGATTTTTCAATCATTTTCATACCGTTATGCATAGACATCATTTTTTTACTCATCAGAGCCATTCCTTCTTTCATGGTAGCAGAATCTTTCATCATGTCCGCTCCATTCTTCATATCTTCAAGTCCTTTCTCCATAATCATGATTCCTTCATGCATGGACCCTGTAACTTTATCATTACCTTGCATGGAGCTGTGATCCATGTTCATATCCATAGCAAAAGCAGCCGTAGACATTGCAACAATAAATGCGACCAGCATAGTTATGTTTAAAATCTTTTTCATTTGATAATCCCTCTGTTTTGTTTAATTTTAATTATTTCTTTTAACGACCACAACGGTGAGATCGTCTTCTTGTTTGCTTCTGCCTGTAAACTTATGCACAGCATCAAAAATGGTTTCTACAAGAGTTTCGGCAGGCAAATCCTTTGCAGAATTTACCACTCTCCACAGTCGCTCTTTTCCGAAAAATTCTCCATCGCCGTTGGAAGCTTCCCATATCCCATCAGTTCCCAGAATTAAAATCTGACCAGCATTCAAATCGAAACAGCAGCTTTCGGAATATGTTGCCTCTGCAACAGCTCCAAGGGCAATTCCGTCCCCTTCGAGTTGAATAAATTCATCTTGGGTATGATCAAATATCAATGCAGGATCATGCCCGGCCCTTACCCAGCGCAACTCATTTTTTAAGGGATCAAGTTCAACCATAACCATGGTCATAAATTGAGCTGTCTTACAGGTATCCTCCGCCACCAATTTGTTCACATCTGCTAAAACCTCCCCGAGAGTGCCACTACTTAAACTCCGTGCCCGCACATAACCCCGGATAGACCCCATAAGCATTGCCGCTGGAACCCCGTGCCCACTGACATCTCCCACAGTAAAACGGATATTCTCCTGATCTGCATAAGGTTTGATGTAGTCAAAATAATCTCCGCCCAGTTCATCGCAATACTTACTCTCACCATAGATATCATATCCTGAAATATGAGGGGAACTCTGCGGCAACAGATTTGTCTGCACTTCCATCGCAACATCAAGAGCGCTTTTAATCTCGATATGCTCCTGAAGACTGGGAACCATTTTATTAAAATTATCCGCAAGCTCACCAACCTCATCAGCATTTGAAATTTCAACTTTGGCAGCAAAATCACCGGATGCAATTCGCTTTACGCCCTTGGCAAGAATCAAAATGTTTTTTGTAAAACGATGAGACAGCATAAAAGCGAGGATTGAAACGAGCAGAACTACGGCAACAAGCACCAAAAAAGTACTACGATATTGCTGTGATATTACGGAAGTTACGAATTTTTTAGCATTCTCAGCAGGCTTAACGACATCATCATAAAGCAGAATTAAAACCAGTGAAATACCACGTTTATCAGGAGCTGAAAAAGCCCAGATACTGTCACGCCCTTTATATGGCATGCTTACAACGCCGGACTTTCCTTCTTTAAGAAGCTCTTTAAATTTAGAAAATAATACAGAATCAGAAGAGGAAAGCATGACCTCAGCAGTTGAAGGCTCCCACATATGCATCATGGTTTTAAGGTTAGTTCCGGAAACTTCTTTCGCAACAACTTCAACCACACCTGTACCGTTATCATTCAGCTGCGGCTTGATTAGCAATGAATCAATATTATGAGAAAACATATCAAGATGATTATTGCCGGATAAAAGAGTATCAAGTGGAACATCAATAGAGACAGATCCCACTATATTTCCCTGTACCACTATTGCCAAAGAAGCAGTAAGGACTGTTCTTCCTGTCAGGGGATCTTTTTTAGGAAGTGACCAAGTTGGGAGCAAATTTTCCTGAAGAATAGAAGCCGTCTGAGGCTGTGATTCATTCATCATCTGCCCCATAGACATACCTGTTGAACGTGCCGGATAGGTAAGTGATTCTCCTGAAATAAAATCTGCTTTAATCCATAAAGTCAGGTTAGGATTTCTTTGTTCAATTGTTTTAAAAAGAGGAAATATCGCATCAGTTGATCTCTGCTGAATAATTCTATCCGCTGTTCCAAGATATCCGGAACCATAACCGACATAATTGAAGTCGATCTCCCGTCTCCCGTGCATAACAAAATTATGCTGCCCATATTTTTGCTGAAGCCGCTCATAGTCACTCTCGGTGTCATGATCTGTAGAATCTACAAGTATCTCTGGCAGAACAAACATGTCCCCTTCTTCAATCCATGCGGTCAGTTCGGCAGAGAGCTGTTGCAACCTCAACTCAACAATTTTACGTTCTTTTGAAAGAACCCTCGCATGATCTTCCACCAATCTTTTTAATTCAACACTGCTTTTGTTTACAAGCTCACTACGAACTTCTCCGCCGATCTCCCCAGAAAGAGAATGCAACGATTCAAGCACCCCGGTCTGCACGGCAACAAGGGGTACAATTGAAACAAGTAACAAGAGCAAAAGCAGTTTAAATCTAATCTTCATAAAATTCCTGTTTTTGGAGAGCAACTACACTAAAAAAAGAGATGATAAAAGTTTGAGTCAATATACCTCATATCTAAGTATTACGCTCAACAATTTTGCATAGAGATTACATTTTACATTCCATATGATATTTATTTAATTATTATAAGGTGTTAAAATAAACAGCACATATTTAATTAACCGACACATCAACTATTGTGTAAAAAATTGCACAATAATTTATGTTTCTTATTCACACTAAAAAATCTATACCATTTTAGTATAGATTAACAATAGGTTGCACTTAAAAACTTTGTGCAAAAAGTGCAACAACTAAACGCAATATCCTGTAATTACATAAACTAATACGACAGAACTTGCACAGAATATTTTAATAAAGTCTGGCTATAGCAGATAGAAATAGGTTATACCCAGACTAAATACCATTATACGGCTTTATATATGGAATGGAATAGTAATTGCTCAAACACAAAATGATCATCAGATAAAAACGTGCAGGAGAACCAGTGTCTAAAATTTTTAAATGTACCGCACTCTTAATCATAGCAGTGCTTATCCTATTGCCAAGTATAGGACGTGCCCAGAACAGCTCAAGTAACAGCATGGCTGAGTACAAAACCAAACACGGTGAAATAAAAGATCTTACAGAATATCTGATTGAAGCTGCACGCAATAATGACGACCTCTACGCGGCATTCTACAGCTGGAAAGCCGCCTTACAACGCGAAACAAGTGTTTCAAGCCTACCGGACCCTAGATTCAGTTTTGCATGGTTTATTCAGCCGGTGGAGACCCGGACTGGACCACAGGAATTTAAATATGGATTAAGTCAGACTCTTCCATGGTTCGGCAAACTGAATCTTAAAGGTGAACAGGCCTTGCGTGATGCAGATATTAAAAAAGCAAAATTTGATGCCCTTAAACTCAAGATATTCTACAAAGTTAAAACTAATTACTACGACTACGCCTACCTTGCACAGGCAATCCGCATCACTCGTGAAAATATTGAGCTTATGAAATATCTCGAATCCGTTGCCAGCTCCAAATACGCCACCAGCTCGGGTAAGTATGACGGACTCATAAAAACCCAAGTAGAACTCGGTAAACTTGAGGATAGACTCCGCTCTCTGGAAGAACGCAAAAGACCTACAGTTGCGAAATTGCTTGCCGCCATGAACAGGCCGGATGGACAATCTTTACCCCTGCCTGCTTTTATCCCGATCATGAAGATAGAAGCCGACCCACAGCAGCTTAAAAAAGATTTCAAGGAAGCCAATCCTAGTCTGATGGCTCTTACCCATAAAATTAATAAAGAAAAACTTTCTGTAGAACTGGCTGAAAAAGACTACTTTCCTGACTTTTCCTTCGGAGTTGAATATATCCAAACAGGTAAATCCAGATCTCCCAATGTTACCAACGAAAATAAAGATCCTGTTGTTGCCGGGATGTCTATAAACCTTCCTATCTGGTTCGATAAACAAGAAGCTCAGCTTGTTGAGGCTCAGCAGAAAGTTAAGTCAGCCAGCCGCGAAAGAACAGGGCTTGAACGCAATCTATCTGCCGACCTTGAGCTGGAAATCTATCGTTACGAAGATGCTATCCGCAAAGTGAACCTTTACAGGAACTCACTTACGCCCAAAGCAGAACAGTCACTTGCTGTTTCCATTGAAGGTTTTCAATCCGGAACAGCTTCATCCGCCGACCTGATTGATGCAGAAAGAACCCTTATCGAATTTCAACTTGTCTATTATCAATCGCTGGCAGAACAGGCCAAAAGAGTTGCCGCCATTGAATACCTAGTCGGTCATGAAATACCATGCACAATTCATGGCTCTATGCTGCCCCATACAGCGATATCCCCACCTGTAAAATAACCATATATATCAAGCAAATATATCATGAAAAAATTTAAAGACATAAAATCATCAATTATACCGGTCATCGCTATCGTACTGATCGCATTCGTGGCCGGATACTGGTTTTCCGGAAATGACAGTACAACCGCTGAAAAACAGCTTGTAGATGAGCACGCCGGACATGGACTTGATGCCGAAGTAACTGAAACAGGCGAAGTGGTCTGGACCTGTTCCATGCATCCGCAGATTCAGTTGCCGAAACCGGGCAAATGTCCGATTTGTTTTATGGATCTGATCCCGCTTGAAAAAGGCGGAAAATCAGGAGACGAAGCAATCAGCCTTAGGCAGATAAGTTTGACAGCTCAGGCACGTAAACTTGCCGGAATCGAGACCAGTGCTGTTCAAAAAAGAAATGTCAGTGTTGAAACCCGCATGGTGGGAAAGGTTGATTATGATGAAACCCGCATGGGAACCATTACGGCATGGACCGGAGGACGGATAGATAAACTTTACATAGATTACACTGGAAGTTCAGTCCGTAAAGGACAAGCCATGGCTTCCATATACAGTCCCGAACTTCTTACCGCGCAAGTTGAACTTATCCAGTCTGTAAAAGCAAAAGAAGCATTACGCGGAAGTTCTATGCAGATCGTAAAAGACACTGCTGCGCGCACTGAAAAAGCTTCCCGTGAAAAACTCCGCCTACTCGGTCTTTCCAAATCTCAAATTGCAGATATCATAAAAAACGGCAAAGCGGCCGAACACATTATACTTTATTCTCCAATGAGCGGCATTGTTCTGAAAAAAGACGTAGTTGAAGGAGTTTATGTTAAGACAGGAACTCCCATTTACACCATTGCCGACCTCTCAAGAGTCTGGGTCTTTCTTGAAGCGTATGAATCAGACCTGCCATGGATTAAAATGGGAATGCAGGTTGATTTCACGACCGAAGCATACCCCGGCAAATCATTTCAAGGAAAAGTCACTTACATAGATCCGGTTGTTAATGAAAAAACCAGAACGATCAGAATCCGTCTTGAAGTTCCGAACAAGGAATTGAAACTTAAACCCGGCATGTTTGTGCGCGCTGTCAGTCAGGTTGATAAAAATGCAGTATCTCAGCTTGTTATCCCGGCATCAGCTCCGCTCATTACCGGAAAACGTGCTGTAGTCTATATTGCTGTACCCGGCAAAGAAGGAGTTTACGAAGGACGGGAAATAGTACTCGGCCCCAAAGCCGGGGACTTCTACGTGGTAAAATATGGTCTGGTAGATGGTGAGCAAGTTGTTACAAATGGAAATTTCAAGATAGACAGTGCCCTGCAGATTATAGCTAAGCCAAGCATGATGAATCAGGAAAGCGGCGTAAAAACAGTCCTAGACAACAAAGGATCTGAACACTCGCTGCCTCCTATCTTCGTTTCTAAATTAATACACCTGAAAAAAAGTTTTGATATTCTGATTAATTCAGCCAAGGCTGACTCTATCGACAAAACCCGCATGCTCTATTCCAAGTTTTATGACAGCCTTAAAGCTATAGACAGTGCAGGACTCAAAGGAGACAACTCACTTGTCTGGAAAGAGTTATCCATGCTTCTTACTAATGACGCTGTAATTGGTCGCGATGCAAAGAATGCTCTAAGGCTGAAATCAATTACAGATGAAACGGCAAAACATTTTAAACGACTTGATAATGCTTTTAACATATCAAACCTTGCCAAAAACACTGGAAGCAAAGTTGAAACCCCTGAAACTTTCAAAATTCAAATGGGGAAAGTATATGCTTCATACTCAGCTTTCACAGATGCGCTTGCGACAGATAATATGCTTTTGGCGCAAACACACGCAGAGCTGATGGCTGCGGAACTAAAAAAAATAGATCATGGATCTCTCAGCAGTGAACCACATAAAATCTGGATGGACGCCTTCAAAAATATCAATGACGGGATTGATTCCATACGCAGTGCAAAGGATATTGTGGGAGTACGCGCCGGACTGGAACCTCTTTCGTACGGCATGATCGACGTTGTGGACAAACTCGGCATCAAATCGTCTCAGCCTGTCTACGAAATATTCTGCCCTATGGCTTTTGATTTTAAAGGGGCCATGTGGCTGCAAAGCGACGAGAATATTCGAAATCCCTACTTTGGAGAAACCATGCTCCAGTGCGGTGAAATTAAGCGTCAGCTCAAAGAAAAGGAATAGAGCGTAACAGCCATGAGTGATAATTTAAAACCTGAACCAAAACGCCCTGTACCCCGCACCTTAACAGAAAAGGTCATACTGTTTTGCCTTGAGCAGAAACTGATTGTTGCCATCCTCTTGATTATGGTCATTTGCGGGGGAATATATACTGCGCCTTTCAACTGGAAAATTGACGGAATAGACAGATCCCCCGTCCCCGTTGATGCAATTCCTGATATCGGTGAGAATCAGCAGATTATTTTCACCAAATGGCTCGGTCGTTCCCCTCAGGATGTGGAAGATCAGATAAGTTATCCGCTGACCGTGGCCTTGCTAGGAGTACCAGGAGTAAAGACCGTTCGCAGTTACTCCATGTTCGGTTTCTCAACAATTTACGTCATTTTTAAAGAAGATGTAGACTTTTACTGGTCCCGTTCGCGATTGCTCGAAAAGCTTAACAGTCTTCCGGCAGGCACTCTTCCCGCGGGTATAAAACCGTCATTGGGGCCTGATGCAACCGCCTTAGGTCAGGTCTATTGGTACACAATTGAAGGGCACGACCCTGACGGCAATCCCACCGGAGGTTGGGACCTTGATGAATTGCGTTCAACACAGGACTGGTACGTCCGCTACGCTTTGCTCTCTGCTGAAGGAGTAAGTGAAGTGGCTTCGGTCGGAGGTTTTGTAAAAGAGTATCAGATTGATGTAGATCCCGATGCAATGAGAGCCGCTAATGTAACTCTTAGCGAAGTATACCGCGCTGTAAAAAATTCCAACCTTGATGTCGGCGCACGTACTATCGAAATTAACAACGCTGAATATGTCATCAGAGGTATCGGATTCATCAAAAAGATATCTGATATTGAAAGCTCAGTTGTTAAAGTTGTAAATAACATCCCTATCCATGTCCGCGATGTCGCACGGGTGGCTGAAGGTCCGGCCCTGCGTCGTGGAGTTCTGGACAAAGGCGGTGCAGAAGTTGTCGGCGGAGTTGCAGTTGTCCGCTATGGCGAAAATCCACTGCAGGTAATTGATAATATCAAAAGCAAGATAAAAGCTATTTCACCGGGATTACCCTCAAAGATTCTGCCGGACGGAACAGAAAGTAAACTGACGATTGTCCCCTTTTATGACCGCTCAAATCTGATTCATGAGACCCTCGGCACGCTTAACACAGCCCTGACTGAAGAAATACTGATCACTATCATTGTAGTCCTTATTGCGGTTATGCACCTTAAAAGTTCATTACTTATTTCTTCATTATTGCCTCTTGCCGTACTCATGAGCTTTATGGGTATGAGAGTCTTCAAGGTTGACGCAAATATTGTAGCTCTGTCAGGAATTGCAATTGCAATCGGAACCATGGTCGACATGGGGATTATCATCTGTGAAAACATACTGAAAAAACTCGAAACGGCAAAAGAGGGAGTCAGCCGTCTTAAACTTATTTACGATGGAACAACAGAAGTAGGCAGCGCAGTAATGACTGCTGTTGCGACTACAATCGTCAGCTTTATGCCTGTATTTGCCATGGACGGAGCTGAAGGAAAACTGTTCAAGCCGTTAGCTTATACTAAGACTTTTGCACTGTTGTCCTCTATAATTGTAGCTTTGACGATTTTACCGCCTTTAGCTCAACTTTTGTTTACTGCGCGTAAAAAATTTACCAAAGGGAAGCAGACCTATATTCATTCGGGCCTCTACATCATTTCAGGGATTGCTCTTTCCATAATGCTGAAATGGTGGGTTGGAATTTTCTTTATCTATCTAGGCATAAAACATTTTATATTACCATTTGTTCCAGAGAAGACTCATAAATTTATAGGTTACGCGGAAACATGGACAATTGTAGGTTTGGTCGCCTCCGTTCTTACAAGTTCGTGGCTGCCGCTCGGACCGGAAAAAGGCATGAGCAATAATTATGCTTTTGTAGCCTTAATTATCGGAAGTTTAATGCTCTTTTTCGAATTATTCCGTTACAACTACGCCAGAATGCTTGGATGGTGCCTTAATCATAAATTACTCTTTTTATCTCTGCCAACTTTTATCATTGCGTTGGGAATGTCTATCTGGCTTGGCTTCGGCAATCTTACATCATTCCTACCTGACACAATCAGAACCTCTGCTCCGTACATCAAACTGGCTCACACTTTCCCCGGCTTAGGTAAGGAATTTATGCCGGACCTTGATGAAGGCGCATTTTTGTTCATGCCCACCACTATGCCGCATGCATCCATAGGCGAAGCTCATGATGTTCTGCGTAAACAGGATATGATGATTCAATCTATTCCAGAAGTGGAATCGGCCGTTGGCAAACTCGGAAGAGCAGAAACGCCTCTCGATCCAGCGCCTATTTCCATGATCGAAACTGTCATTAATTATAAATCCGAATATGTTGTTAGTAAATCAGGAGAGAGACTCCGTTTTAAATTTGACCCCGATCAAAAAGACTACTTTCGCAATGTCAAAGGTGACCTTGTTCCGGCAAAGGACGGATATCCCTATTTAGTGCAAGGATACTATGCTAGAGACGACAATGGAGAACTTATCCCTGATGAAAATGGTAAACCTTTCAGAATTTGGCGATCTGCCCTTAGTCCAGAGCTGAATCCAAAACGCAAGAGCTGGAAAGGTATAACTTCTCCGGATGATATATGGGATGAAATAGTCAAAGCAGCTAAAATACCCGGAGTAACTTCCGCACCGAAACTGCAACCAATAGCCGCAAGAATTGTAATGCTGCAATCCGGCATGCGAGCTCCCATGGGCATCAAAGTTAAGGGCCCAAATCTGGAAACACTGGAAAAAGTAGCTCTTGATCTGGAAAGACTGCTCAAGCAGGTAGGGTCAATACAGCCGGAAGCCGTTATTGCCGACCGCATCGTGGGTAAACCATACCTTGAAATTGTCATCGATCGTGAAGCCATTGCAAGATATGGAATTATGCTTTCACAGGTACAGGATGTTATTGAAGTGGCTGTCGGCGGTAAGGTAGTGACAACGACTGTCGAAGGTCGTGAACGTTATCCTGTCAGGGTTCGCTACATGAGAGAGCTGCGCGATAACATAGATGATCTCGGCAATATTCTTGTAAGCACTCCGGCCGGAGAGCAAATCCCGCTCAGCCAACTGGCAGAGATAAAATATATTCGCGGACCGCAGGTCATCAAAAGTGAAGATACATTTCTGGTCGGCTACGTACTGTTCGACAAAAAACCAGGGTTTGCCGAAGTGGATGTAGTTGAGCAGACTCAGACTTTTCTTAATTCTAAAATTAAATCAGGCGAGCTGACTATTCCTGCCGGAGTGTCATACGAATTTGCAGGTAGTTATGAAAATCAGATCAGAGCACAAAAGAAACTTGCTATAATCCTGCCACTGGCACTGATGTTCATAGTACTTATTTTATATTTACAGTTCAAATCCCTAGCAACAACTCTAATGGTCTTTTCAGGCATTTTCGTTGCATGGTCCGGCGGATTTCTTATGGTATGGATGTACGGTCAACCGTGGTTTATGCATTTTACCGTATTTAACACACCCATGCGCGAATTATTTCAGGTAGCTCCCATCAACTTAAGTGTTGCCATTTGGGTCGGTTTTTTAGCTCTATTTGGCATAGCCTCGGACGATGGAGTTATTATGGCAACCTATCTGGATGAAACTAAAAATGAACGTAAAGCTACCAGCATTCCCCAAATCAAGCAGGCTATCATTAAAGGAGCACAAAGAAGAATCCGCCCGGCTCTGATGACCTCGGCAACTACTATCCTTGCACTACTCCCTATCCTAACCTCAACAGGTCGCGGATCAGATATTATGGTTCCTATGGCAATTCCATCATTCGGAGGCATGACCGTAGCAATCCTGACTGTGTTTGTAGTGCCTGTCCTTTACTGCGGGGTTGAGGAAATCAAATTTAGGAGAAAATAGAATTGAAAAAAACCGCTCCTATTTTAGACTGAATTTACAGTCCAACAGGAACGGCTTTAGTATACAACTTTAATGTTCACCCACAATGAATGTAGGTGAGTAATAAAGATGTATACTAGACTCGCCGCAAATCCTCATTTTTCAAAGGGCAATTTTCGAGTCCCAAAAATAAAGTTGTATACTGACTCAGATTTCTCTTAAGACCGCAGCCCATTTTGAGTAATAAAGTTGTATACTAAAAAAATGAGTTTAATGAGTTTGCAGATTAGATTTTTGAGTAATAGAGTTCTTTACTAAGTTGTTAGGGAAATAATATCCAAAAGAATAAAAATACTTTTTTAACATCCTCTATTAGTTATCGGAGGTACGGTGTCGATCATCCCGTCCTCTGAAACAATCACTATGTATAATTGTTTCTCTTTGTCGAGGCTCTGATGCTCATAATACCTAAATGCAGAATTATATCGTGCGCCACGTGATGAATCTCCCTTCCCCCTCTGGGCAACACCGTCCAAAATAACCCCTATTGCATGGCAATTAGCATTTGGATCAATCAATACAGCTCCATCAATCGATGATATAGCTTGTACTAAAGTTTGGTCTAAGGGTACTTTTTGTATTGGAATACTTTGCTTTTGCAAGCGCTCAGCCTCTTCTTCAGCTGAAGAGGTAATGACTAACAGAGTTCCATGTCTTTGTTGAACCATCTCTCTTATAATCAAGCCTAAACTTGACAAATCTTTATCATCTATCCCGTGAAATATTCTCTTTAAATCTAACTCTATTTGGCAACTATCTATTTTTTTTTGGGGAAAACTAACTCTGCCATGCTTAACACCCATAATGGGCTTCTTTCTATGGTATAGTTCCCAGTAAAAAAATTGTTTGAAACTTATTACATATATTCTCTCAGAGTTGGCCGTCGAATTCTTAGTGTCAAATCTACCAACTCCGTAAATATATGTCGCATCAGAAAGTAATTGTGTATCCTCCCCCGTCAGTTCCAAAAGTTTTCTCACTGAAGCAGTATGTTCAAACTCAACTGGCTCCTTGAATTCAATTAACTTTTCAATGCCATGGGCTTCAGGCTTAGAAATTACAATCTCACCGTTAGCTTGAGATCCTTCATATGCCCTCACGGCCACTTCGTTAATATTGTCAAACAAGAATGATCGGGTTGAATAATTAAAATCTCTTTGAATATCAGTCAACAATGAATCTCCAGCTTTATTAATTAGCTGTTGATAGCTCCTCATTTTCCAATCTAAGTCTGCAACCAACGTCCTTGTATGATCTGTTCGAAAGACCCTTTCTAATTCTTTTCGGACCTCATTATTAAACTTATCAATAAGGGTCGGCTGGAGATCACAACCTTCCTCGGAACTGCTGGCCTGTAATTCCTTATATATATTCTTATCTAATTTGACAAAAAAGATATAACTTTCTTTCAAATATTGAAGACCATTTCCAGATATAAACCATTTAAAACCATTATCCCCCTCACGCTCACTAACAAACTTTTCTATAACATCACAATAATATAAAATATACATTCCAACATTGAAACTACCTTTTTTATTTACGCCTGCTTTATATTCATAGACTTTTCTCCGTAGCCTATCTTCCGTCCCAAAATCTTTTCCAAACCCATCGCCTTCAATCGAAATTTCATCACTACAAATACTATCTCTATGATGATTTATCTTGATAAAATAAAAATCTACAAAAATATCTGCACTAATATGACTATAGATATCCGCCAATTGATTGAAACAATATCTATAAAAATATGATTCTTCTTTCTTACTCAGCATAGGTCTATTCTCTCAAAATTGAATGAAATACAAAACAATATCTATACATTAGATGCCAACCTGACGCCCACTGTTTAAGAAAACTATATTGATATCTATCTGCAATTTAATCTCCTTCCTGACAAAAAACAGTCCCCTCTCTATTAATCTCTTTTGTTCCTTCGATTGGAAAAGAGAACCAACTTCGGTTCCTCAATCCTCCACAGACCTGATGAATCAGGTTTGATATGAAGTAAGAATAGGAAAGATTATTCATTCTATAGACATTGTAAAAATCATTTCCGGAGTAATTTTGGACCCCAAGCCTTTCAGACTGACCTCCACCCCATCTACGAACGAAATAATCTTTCCCTAGTGCTAAATGGTTTATCACCCCTCCAGCACTAACTCCAGATCTTTCTACACACTGTACAAGGTTGGCGACAGAACACTCATAAGCAAAAATACCAAAAAAAACATTGCCAATGTCAAACTGACCAACAATGGGGTTAATGCATAAATTAAAATCCTCGACAACTCTATTAAGAGTATTGTTTCCATTTCCAATGCTAGACTTAACTTCAACAACAGCTTTCACATTTTCCATCGTTGTAATAATAAAATCACCTTCAGAAAACAATACGGGCAAATCACTATCATACACAATTATATCTATCTGTTTACTCAGCTGAGTTGAATCATTAGAATTGACTATAAATCCTGTACCCACCGACCTATTTTTAGGAAGGACCTTCCGCAACATATTCTTTAAAACGGCTTCCTTAAACCTTCCTTCTTCCCCCCAATGCCGACTACCAATTAGACTCCGTACACGATTTTTTACGATCTCAAGTTCTTTGGACAAAGATTTTTGATATTCGATAGCATTCATAATCATCCCTTTTTTATAAGTGTGAGAAAATATTATTCGATTTAATCAGAAACGTACCATTGTACGACGTTGTAGTCGACACAACAAGCTATGTCGTTGCCTATTTAGACTTCCCCCCTCACTTAAAATAGTATTTGCATCTTCAAAAAAACAATTCTGTTTTGGAGACTCTTTTTTGTAATTTACATACTAATAAAATTAAATTGCATGTTTTATAATGTAAATTACACTTAAATCTGGACAAAAATGGACAAATCAGGTAAGGTTTGCTCTATGAGATATGAATTGTTTATGGAGACCCTGAGAGGGATGAAATTGAGCCCCAAAGAGTTTTCAGATATTTCTTGTACCCCTTTGCCTACGGTGCGAGGTTGGGGAGCCCGCAGAAAGAACAAACAAATAAAAACTGTGCCTTCTTGGGTTAGTCCTTTTTTGGAAGCCCACAAAGAGTTGTATAACCTTAGGATCACACTGAAAATGTTAAGCAAAGAAAAGATTGGGTAGCTGTGGTTACAAATAAAAAAAGAGGTAGATATTATACTCCGCCTAAGCTTGCCAAATGGATATCACAAAGAGTGTTAAACATGGTTCAAGGCTTTGGCCATGTTCGCATTCTTGAACCTAGTTGTGGAGATGGCGTTTTCTTTAGAGCTATAGAAGAGTGTGATAGTCAAGAAGCATTGCAAGTTGATGGTGTCGAAATTGAATCAGAAGTACTTAACCAAGCCCAAACAAGTTACCCTTCTGCAACGCTATTTAACAAAGACTTTCTTTTGTGGAACAGTACCCAAGCATATGATATAATCCTTGGCAATCCTCCATACATAAGCAAGAAAAATCTTACTGCAGATCAAGCTACGGCCTGCAAAAACATTCATATTGAAGCGGGATTAGCGAACAGAGAAATATCTAATATTTGGACTTCATTTGTCGTAAAGTCTTCACGGATACTCTCTTCACATGGTATTATGGCATTTGTAATCCCTACAGAATTACTGCAAGTCAAATATGCACAAGAAATCAGAACATATTTATTGAATAATTTTGAACGTATAGAAATAATATCTTTTAAAAAACTTGCTTTTGAAACACTTGAGCAAGATACTGTAATATTAATTGCCAGCAAAACAGCGGACGAAAATGGATTTTTCTTCACCGAAGTTGATTCAATCGAAGAACTCTGCCAAGCCCCAATGCGCCTACGCAGGCGAGATGGCGCTGAAAACACTAAATGGACATCTTTTATTTTAGATGAAGAGGAGCTCAGTTTAGTAGACAGACTAAATCAACTCTGCAAGCCAATTTCGAGCTACTGTTCTTCTGTCGCTGGAATTGTAACAGCCGCAAACAATTATTTTATAGTTTCACAGGAGATCGTTGATAAATATTCGTTAAACAAACACGTCAAACCCATCATCCAAAAAGGGATGTTTGTTAACGGCGCTGCTCGTTACACTCATGAGAACTACGAACAGTTACGTACAAACGGCAAACCATGCTTCTTACTTGATTTGAATGGGGTAGATAAACACAAATTTAATCAGGGCTTGATTGACTATCTTGCAATAGGAACTGATAAATCAATTCACACCAGGTACAAATGCTCTCTACGGCAACGGTGGCATGACGTCCCTTCTATATGGAAAAGCGAAGGATTCTTTTTCAAAAGAGGACATGAATATCCTAAGGTGCTGGACAACCAAGCTAAAGTTCTTGTTACAGATGCTGCTTATCGAATTCGCATGAATGACAAATTTTCCATGGATAAATTTGTCATGTCCTTCTACAACTCATTAACTTTGCTCTGTTCCGAACTATACGGAAGGTACTACGGTGGAGGAGTTCTCGAAATTACTCCCAATGAATTCAAAACCCTCCCATTGCCGTATACAGAAGAAACGCGGAACTATAGACACTTTTTAAATTCTTTCGAAGCAAAAGAAAACATCGAGACATTTCTTCAAACAAACGATCGACACATTCTCCATTCTATCCCTGGAATAACAAATACTGAGATCGGAATGCTCCAACAAACATACAAAAAAGTAAAATGTAGACGCTTGAGGACAACACATAACACACTATAGAATACTATTTTAGCACAAATAAATTTTACTCCCATGCATGAAAAACAAAACTGCATGTCCAAAGCCAGCAACAACAGCCACATAAAATATACCACTTAGATATAGGCTATGATTTGAATTTTCCTATAATCTATTGAGACAGCCATATATACTCCAAACCTTAAGATACCAAAAAAACTGAACTGAACATGACAAATAGCTTCTATGCTGAGTTTATGCTAAACGATGCTAAGAATAATTAAAGATTGAACATCCTACCTAACGTTAGCGGGATAACTATGAGAGAAATTCCTTTTGAAGTATCAGCTAGAACGGCTCGCTTAATTGGACGTGAAAATGTTGCAAATGCGAGCGGAGCCATCATTGAACTTGTAAAAAATAGTTATGATGCGGATGCAGACAATAGCATTGTATACTTTGATGTAGAATTTGCTTACCCTCCAAATAGCCTTTCACCTGAAAAATACACGGAATATATTGAGAATTCTGACTTCAAAAATTTCTATACACGCGAAAAGGGTGAATATTTACTCTCTAAAGATATTTCTGAACAAGAATTCCAGAATCTAAATATATTCTTTAAAAACCAAGGGTGTTTATATATAATTGATAATGGCGATGGCATGGACGAAAAAACAATAGAAAACCAATGGATGCTTATTGGAACGGATAACAAAGAAGTAAACTACAAATCCAAAAAATCAAGAATTAAATCAGGAGCTAAAGGCATTGGAAGATTTGCATTAGATAGACTTGGAACCGTTGCTGAAATGTGGACTATCCCTAAAGGTTCACAAAAAGCTTTCTATTGGCAAGTAGATTGGACAGCCTTTGAAAATCAGAACACCGTCCTTTCAGATATTAAGGCAAAACTAGATTCAATAGATCCCGAAAGAGTATACCAACAACTATCGTTTAACAATAAAAACAAAGCCCTTACACGTCGCTTAAAAAAAATTACCTTTCCAAATGGTACTATAATTAAAATTTCTAAACTGCGGGACTCATGGCACGAAGCAGAAATAGATGTAATATTCAAAAACCTCGAAGAGCTTACTCCACCTAAAGAACAACAAGATTTTGTGATTGATCTTTATTCTCATAATGAGGAAATGTATGGAGAGATATTACCAGCTCCATGTGATGACTACGACTATAAAGTCACTGCCGATTATAGCCATAAAACAAAGCATGTAGCTATAAAGCTCTCAAGAAATGAAGTATATAAAGACGAAGTAGAAATTTTATACACAAAAGCAAAATCCAAAAACAAAAAATTCACTCCCCAAACACCCGTATCTAAAATAATTTCCTCGCAAACAAATTTATCAAAATCCATCTCAAGTTTAATTAATGTAAACGAGAGCGACTTCAGAATAGCTCAAATTGGAGATTTTTCTTTCTCATTTTACTTTTTAAAAAGACAAATTCCAGGACAAGAGAAAAAAATATATCCATATAAAAGATTTGATTCTACTAAAAGGCGAAACTGGCTAGGGAAGTTTGGTGGAGTTAAAATTTTTCGTGATGGCTTTAAAGTTCGTCCATACGGAGAAGGAGGAAACGACTGGCTGGGACTAGGAGAACGTCAAGCGGAAAGCCCCGGTGGTGTAGGAAGACTCGGAGGATACAAAATCAGACCTAATCAAATTTCTGGTGCCGTGCACATTTCACGCATTGAGAATGTTAGCTTCCAAGATAAATCTGGACGAGAAGGAATTCAAGAAAATGAAATTTTCTCTTTATTCAAAAAAATTTTGGTTAGTATAATTCAAGAATTTGAAAAAGACCGAAATACTGTCATGGCAGCAATCAAAGAAGCCCATGCAGAAGCTAATGTTGAACAAAAGAATAAAGAAGAAGCTGACAAATTAGCACAAAAAATTCTTAACTCACCTAACGAGAAGCCGTCACAATCAGATATTAAGTCTCTCGCAGCAGCTTACGATAAGCAAAAGCAAGAAATGAAAGAGATGGCAAATGAAATGAAAGTTTTGCGCAGTCTTGCAGGAGTAGGCCTGATCGTGACCTCATTTGCCCACGAGCTGAAGAACCTGCAGCATAAAATAAAAGGTCGTAGCCAAAGATTAAAAAAATTATTTTCTATGCATATACCTAGCGAGACTCTTGACTCAATGGAAGACGCTAGAAATCCATTACTATTTGTGGATTCAATTGAGAATCAAGACAAAAACGTTTTTCATTGGATTGATTACTCATTAACTGCAGTAAAACCAGACAAACGAAAAAGACATATGATCATTATTGACGACTACTTTCATAACTATAGCGAGACATGGTCTGAGGTCTTTAGACTTAGAAAAATTTCTTTCCATCACGAAGCACTGCCAAACAATAACTGCAGACTCGATGCCTTTACAATTGATTTAGACACTATTTTCAACAATCTTATTGCAAACTCCATTACAGCTTTTACTCAAGAAGGTTTTTCTGGAAACAGGGAGATTTTTGTCAAATGGCAAAAAGAGAACAACTTCATAATAGTAACATATAAAGACTCTGGCCCAGGCCTGGCCACTTCAATCGAGGATCCTTATGAGATTATGACTCCATTATTTACAACAAAACTCGATAAACAAGGCGAACCTCTTGGGACAGGTATAGGTATGTATCTTGTACAATCTGTAGTAGATGAATACAAAGGAACAATCAAAATTAGTAACGACCGTCCAGGTTTTTCAATAACAATCAAATTTCCAACAAAAAAATAACATATGTCAAACCCAAAAATCCGCATTGCGTACATAGATGACGACAAAGAGAACATCATGAACGCGACCCTAGATCTAGAAGATGAAGAAAACAAAATAACAATAATCAGCAACTTTACCTTAAACGACAAAACTATTGTAGAAAATCTAGTTAGTAAGATATTTGAACAAAAAGTTGACGCAGTAATTGTGGACTATAGACTTCAAGAGTATACAAACTGCTCTTTCAATGGTGCAACACTTGTTGAAGAAATTTTGCGAGAAAGACCTGATTTTCCAGTAGTGTACCTAACCAGCTACGATGTTGAAGCTGTGGAAAATGTTAAAAGACCATTTCTTGTATATGAAAAAGATGCCACAACAAATCCCACATTCAAAAGTAAGCTGCTGAATACAATTTTCATTTATAAAAATAAGATAAGAGAAGCCGAAGAAGAGCTCATGGTGTTGATAAAAAAAGAAAATCCAACAGAATATGACAGAGAAAGGATCATCGAGCTCGATGATTTCCTTGAAAAATCTTTATCAAAAAAAAGCTCACTCCCCAAAAGCATCAAAGAATCAAATATATTAGAAGAGTTAGGTAAAATATCTAAAGGGCTTGATGACGTAATTAAAGGACTTGGAAATGACTAAATTTAGAAATAAGCCCCCTAAACGCCGTGAAGATGTTAGCCAAGTAACAAAGTATCAAAAATACCGTCTCCCATTGAAGGAAGACTTTAATCGTCGGTGCGGATATTGCGACGAACCAGATCACAAAAGAGATAGCCATTTTCACATTGACCATTTTGTTCCTCAAGCTTTAATGGAGAAAATAACACCTACTGACTATTCAAATCTAGTATATGCATGCAGCTATTGTAATATCGCTAAAAGTTGCAAATGGCCAACAAAGGACGAGTATGTACACAACTATGGGAATGAGGGGTTCGTTGACCCCTGCTCGTCAGCTTATACTGAACACATCGGAAGAAAAGAAAATGGTTGCATATACCCTAAGTCTGATTTGGGAAAATATATGTTCTCAAACCTTAAACTTTACTTAAATCGACATTCGTTTATATGGTTGACTGAACAAATTGAACTTAAAATTATCTCATTAAGTAATATTCTGGAAACATTAGATGAGCATGATCCTGTCGCTCATAAAATAGCGACAATTACAACACAGTATATAAAGATAAAAAATACATTTGAAAAACTACAATAGCCAACCCTATGCAAAATTGTAGTGTTTCATAATGAACCTGACAGTCTTAAATTCTCCGGTTAGATTGCACTTGATACTTTCCGTCTCTTAATTTGTATAGCTACTACAAACTTTACATTAATCCTCCTACCAACTATTTCCCAAATAGCACAAAAAGGTGGAGCCTATGAACCTCACATTTAAAATTCTAACAACTCCAATATCCGTCCATAAAACCGCCCAGCCCACCCTTCAATAGTATCAGGAAGAAGCAGACCTTTATGTCCCCCAGCGCATTGCGGATGCTTAATACCAAGATGTCCACCGGAGCCACAAATCTGGGTTAAAACCTTTGAAGGCCATACAAGCGACCCACGAACTAGTTCATACATAATTTTTTTCAAGTCATCCTTCCATTCTGAATAATTACGATTGACTAAAACCTTTGTGGAAAGGGCTTTTTCCGCATCTGAGGTATCAACTTCAAGCAAGGTGACATGTTTCCCCTGAACTTCTAATTCGATGACAGCCATACATCTTGGGGTACCGTCCGTTGAAAGACGGTACTTTGTACAACGGGTAACAGAAGGTAACGGGTGAATTTTCTTTGAAATCCCTACACATCCGTCATAGCTTGTCATGGCATTGACCATACCCAAAAAGCAGTCAAATTTGCTTTCAAACAAATGGGTATTTTCCGTAACATCATGAATTATATTCCAGTCGGACCCAGCACGCCCTTGCCCCGCCATAGGCTCCTCTGAGCTAACATCAAGAACATGTCCCTTACTTTCACCTCCATCAGGAATTACCGAACTCACTTTTCGTTTCTTCTCAGAGATCCTGTTTGTAATGAAGGCCTTGCTAAATTCAGATTCGACTTTATCGCCTTGGATAATTACCCGACTACTATCAGCATTCGCATCTTCATCATCATGTAAACGAAAACCTGATATATCTCCGGCAGGAGCTACAGGTGTCCCTTTCTCATTACGTTCCTGACTTGGAGTTGTAAATTCAGGATGATACATGTCAATCTCATCAGGAATATCAGCCTTTATCCTTTTAATTTTGTCGATTTCATACACAAAGATTGAATTTGTATCCTGATCGAACCACCCGCGCACACTAAAATAAGCACCAGGCAATTCAGGAGGATCAAAACGGAAATCCCACTTCCGGTAGTAGCCTGATTGATAGCCATATTTTTTCAGATGCAGACCGATGCTCTCATAAGATTTCCGTGCTTGCTCATCCAGCAATATCCAACTTAAATAATTTCGGCGATCCAAGTCATTGAAGCTCCCTAAAGGATATCCGGATGTAGGCATAATTTCTATATACGCTTTATTGTTACTCCAATCAGTACTGACATTAAAATCCAGATCCAGACACTCTGGCATAAGGGCTGTCCTAGACAAATAACCATCATGAAAAAAAAGAATCCTCCCAAACTCAAACTGAGGTAAATAAGCAGTCTTCCCATCTCTCATTGGTACGACAAAACAAAACTGCCGCTTATCCATCTCAAGACTTTTAATCGGGCAATCTCCTATTCGCGCTGCCTGCCATTCTTTCGTGCTTGAAATATAGAAACTTTCTCCCCAGCCCTTAAGACCGTGATCGATTGTCGGGTTGAGATATCTCTTTCTGGCTAAAATAGGAGCATTGGAAATTGTCAAAGAGGACTTCTTCTGTGGACGATAAAGCTGTAAATTTACGCCCCACCGAGTGTGGTCCTTGGCTTTAAACATCGGACCAATAGAATCAATCCGAACATCTGAATCAAACTGGGGAAACACATAGTCAGACATCTGTTCTACCTCACTTCTTTAAAATACAATTCCGCCTCAGCACTAATTCGTTCATCACTCAGACCAGCCAATCTCAAAATTTTCCATCTCCGTATGGGCTCACTGGCAGCATCAAGGTGGCGGATAGCAACGGCAATCCTCCGGATCTGATAGTCGGGTACTGACTCACAATATTTTTCAAAGAACTCAACAGTTAATGGAAGTTTATCAAGATTCGCTTCAACTGTTGCTTTGGTGCCAAGCTGATCCAAATACCAATTTCTGGAGCGCCTTGGACCTTCCATATCGTTTAATGTCCTTTGGCGTACTTCCTTCAAAGTAATCAAAATATCTTGATCCCGTTTTTCCCAATCAACCCGCCTATTTTCAGAACGAGAAGACCGGCGGTGCTGACCGTTAATTTTCATCAACCAAGCACGGTCATTTCGATATAACCAGGCATAGATGGCTGCCCCGCCGGAAAAGCGAGCCTTTTTCACCCCGAACTCTTTAAGGAATGTTTCCCACGAGCTACGCATATCGAGAGTTTCTTGATTAGGCCTATCTTCTGAAAAATCCACAGGACAGCTCACAACACTCTTTACTTTCAAACTGGAGACGTTATTCAAGATCGACTGAAAGTTCCATCCTGAATCCAACAGAGACTCTAAAACGACAATGTGCTCAAGGTAACTGAATGACTTTCTATGCTTTCTAAAAATTGATTTCAGCCAATACGAATTTGAATTCATTGAAGAGAGAAGACTATTCTGTTCGAGCCACTTCGTTGTCCATTTGGCAATGACTTTTTCTGAAACCAAATCATGCAAAACATTCTTGCCCTTGGCGCAGCCGTTGTCTCCCGCTAATAGTTTATAAAAAAGCCCCCACTGCTCAAAAGAAGGGGATTCTACCGGGGACGTGCTCAAAAGTTCACTAATACGTTCAGCAATACGGACATCCTCTGCACAGCCGAATTCACAAGCTTCCCCTACACAAACATCTGGCCTAAGAGCAAAAAACTGATGTCTATGCCGACCATGCAATTCAATTCTAGAATTATGCAATGGTCCATGTTGCGGGCAAACATTAGTACCGGCAACCTGCCAACTGCGCATCCAATAAAACTCTCCAAATTGAGAAAGTTGCTGATCAAGACAATCAGGACAATATCTGAAAAAGCGAATTTGCTTTATCCGAGAAGCTGCAGCTCCAAGAGCAAGGTGGACAGCACCTTTCGATTGTCCAGCCATCCATTTTATACTCTGAATTCTTCGGTCTTCTGGAACAAAGGGAGCGTAGAGAGGAAAAAGAGTATGCTTGTAAATGATGTTCGCAACATCAAGATTTAAAGATCGAGGGTATAACTCTGAAATTTTCCTGAGATGAGCGGGTAAGTCTGGAGTCGCGATCACTTTACGATTAGCAAAAACTTCATCCAGTCGCTGTTTAGGGCTCGTCATTCCTGCATGCACACCAGCCCGAGCCACAGTGCTATAGATAAGCTCATCAGGATATGGCACGGGAAAATTGAGCATTACGCAGTACCTACTGCAGCCATGAATTCACATCAAAAATCAGTGAATCCTTTTTTAGCCGGTTATATAAATCGCCATCGTTGTTCTGAGATAATTTAAAACGCAAATCATTCGATTCAAGCGTGTTCCATTTTGATTGAGGTATAGATTTTATGACTTTCGGTTTAAGTTCTTTCTCTTTCGAATCATTTGATCCGTACCAATCTAAAACAATTCTTAATAGTTCATGTATAGAAACATCTGGATGTTCATCAAAAACCTTTTGCACAAGCGGAATAACTCTGGATTCTTCACAATTTGCAGCTAAAAGAAGATTATGGAGTCTTAACGCATCTTTATTGCCATTGTAATCAACTCTAGGAAAGTCTTCTTTGTTTAAAGCGTCTGTAATAACTGTCGATAATTTAAGAATCCTTTTTTCAATTCCTGGCAAAGTCAAATCTTCATATTGAGCTATTCTTTCCGGGTCTTTAGACCTGAGTGCTCCCAATATTGAATGCACAGGCTTCAAATCATCATAATAAACTTTTTCCATCAGTTTTGGGGTTATTCTCTCTGTCTTTGTTGTAATGGCTCGTATTTGCGCTAAAACAAATAGTTTCACAACAATATCATGTATTCCCTGAGACAAGTCGTACCAGCAGTCACGGATTTCTTCGCTTAAAACTAAATCTCGCTCTTTCAACCACTGATATTTCCAAAGAACATCGGTAAAAAAATGCCACTCATTTTTTTTAATTTTTCCTGATTCTGGATTAATGACCTGTCTGTTTTCCATTGGTTCCCAAGTCAAAGAACCAGCGCCAAGAATTCTACGCCCTAAACGTAATTCCCTTTCAAAAATCTCTCTAGCCTTGGGAGTTCCAATAAAAACTACAGGCAGCCCAATTGAATTCTCCATGGCCACAAAAAAGCTCATCATGTTACCAGCTCCACCGGAGCTTCTTCCATATAAATGCTGAATTTCATCAATTACTAAAACACCTAACCCATACTTATTCGCGACTTGAGGAATTAAGCTCAGTAATGTTTCAATATTATGTCTTTTCTTTACATATATAGTCTCGTAGTCAGTATCCAAAACTCGGTCTAAAGCTCGAAAAAAATTAATGCAAAGATTTTTAATTCCACCATCATGAGGACAATCTATTTTCAAATAAACTAATTGGGTAAAATTATATTTTTCATGAAAAATAACTTGGGGATACGTCGACAAAATCAGATTAACAGTTGAGCTTTTACCACATCCGGGCACACCTGTTAGCAACATACTCGAAGCTGTTGAAGATGAGCCTTTAAAAACACGAGCTTCAAGATCACCATCCATAATCCTTTCATAGCCATTTTGCAGATGCTTACGAAGTGAGCCGTCAGATAAATTTCTCCCAACATACCCTTTCCTAATCAGTAGAGACAACTTTCTTTCAAAATCAACGTGCATCGTAAGAGGTTGAAAAAAATCATCAAGCAAGGAGGAAACCATATGAATTCTATCTATATCGTTTTCATATATATCACGCACATCAAAATCGACCTTACCGGTAAAATATTTCTTAATATGCTGGGTGTGTAGTTTCGGAGGCAAGGCTTCAATACTTGGATTCCCTTTGTATCTCCGTGTTTTTTCATCTCTGTAGACAGCAGAAACTGTATTTTTAGGAAGTGGCATCTAACTCTCCTCATCATCAAAAAGTTCTTCTGTATAATCAGGGTAACTATAATCTTCTTCCTGCGGTTCGCCATTGAGTGTAAGAACCTTCGCAGGTCCACTCGTCCGTGGCTTTTCCGGCTTATAAAACAGAACACTCCTCTCAGCTTCTTTTTCTTTTGCTTTATTCTTCTGAATTCCACGTATCCGCTTGACATTGCTCATGTGGCTGGTGTCAGTGGCTTTTCTTTCAGCTTCTTTAATCGTTTTAGCAACAAACTCTTCATGTAGCCGCTTCTGTTCTTCTGCCTTCAACTTACTTTTCGCTTTAGTCCGCTTTTGCGCATCCTTTACCTGCCACACGTCCCAGAAAGAGCTTCCCCGGAATTCTCTGGATCGGTCAGTCAATGTGCACACCCAGTAATCACTTTTCCCCTTATACGGAAAAAGATAGATATGATCCGCAGAAGCAGGATCATAGGCTGCATACAACCCCACAGGCCTGCGAACATCTTTTGATCGATGCATCCATCCACTCTTCATGAGTTCAGAAGACGTATAATATACCCCAAAAACTGAAATCCCCAATTCGGAAACAGTAGCTTTCACTCGGGGCAGTAAACTAATTCTGAGCGCATCTTCAGAGGCAACTCTCAATCGCCCCGTCCTGTTCTGAATTCCCCAATTCCAAAGCGACAACGGTGTCATTTCCAAATCTACGGGCATATCAACATCCCGGTCATACTTACTCAAAAGATGAAACCTATTATGGTACAGGACTGAAGATAAAATTATCTTCTTGAATTCACTCACTGACAGCTTGGCATCCAGCCGGTAGTCTTTTCCCCCACGCTTTTTAACAAGTGTTTTTCCAACAACTCCGGGAGCAAACGGCTTAAAATCAGCCTGAAGTGTTTTGAAACTTCGCTCGACAATGCCTTTTGCATCACCACGGTATGGCGGAGCATTTTCAATGCGCACTGCAAAACTGCGTTCAAGAGATTCAATTTGATGACCAAGCAACTCTCCTCTGTCCGCAAGAATTGCATTAGGCAACCCCACTATCGGCCAGTCTTCATAAGCAACCTCTTCAAAGCCAAACTCTTTGCACAGCTGCACCTTATCAGTCATGGCCGTAGCAAGGGCCTGCATCGCAGCAGCATATGATGGAGACTCAAATCCGACATAAAAACCGGCAACCATTCTACTGAAGACATCAATGACCATGTAGATAACCGGTCGGCCGACAATATTCCCCCGGTCACTGTCAGAAACAAGGTAAATATCTGCAATTGTAGCATCTATCTCAAAACGGGAACCAGGCCCTAAAACGTTACCGCTTGCTGTGCCTCTGAAAGGACGAATGTCTTTATTGTATTCGATGGTACTGGTTCTTTTTTTTAACCTTTCAACCTGACTATATTCACGTTTGTAAAAGTACTGCAGCTGACGCTTTGTTGGAATCTCTGATTCTGGAACTTCAGGAAAATAATTTTTATATATCCCCGCAAATTTTCCATGCGCGTATGGCAAACTTACACCAGAATCCTTCAGGAGATATCTATCAATTGCTATCCTAAAAAGACGCTCAACATGTTTATCAATGACACCGCCAACCCCCGGCATATACTTGCGGGGCCGCCCCAGTTTCTTATCTGAAACTTTTCGTTTTTTACCTTTACCTCCTGAATTCTTATAATCGGGAAGTAGGGCGTTCGGAGTTTGCCCACGCTGCCAATAACGGCGTAGCAAATGATACATAGTTTTCTTTATCGTCCCGGTTTTAGAAACAATTTCCTGTATCAATGCGGATCGAACTTTTGGCAAATAGAACTTAGGATTCTCAACAACAGGCTTTATTAGTTCATAATTTTTATCACGCTTTTTCTGCAGAACACTACCTTGTTCCGGAGCCATAAAAGCTAATTCCTCAAATGGATCAGCAACACGAGACAGTGCTTCGCTATCAATCAGCTCTAATAGCTCGTTAAACAAAACAGTCGAAGGCATTCCTGAAGACTTCTCAATATTGATCCAGACAATCTGATTACCGACGAATTCTAAAACTCTGTACTTCTGGTCTTCGTATTTAAGGACCTCGTTAATTCTAAACATTTGCAGCCTCCAGAATCGTTCTGAAATCAGTCCTTTCCAGTTCATTGGCTGTAAGCTTGAGGTAAGGCTTTGATATATCGAAAACAAAAAAACGTTTGGCCAGAAGTTGCCTTATCTCCAACAAAGACTCTCCCTTTTCCAATTGATATGCAGCATCCAAAGACTTAGCGATATCTATGACTCTGGTGTCCGGATCCTGCTCAAAATGATAGGCGTATATCTCAGCACGTTTCAGCAAAATCTTAATAGGAATCTCGTCCACTTGAGCAGGATACAACCACTCAATATTGTGGAAAACGGCCTTGGGTATATCTCGCTCGGTTATAATGAACCATGGGATCTGCTTTGTTGCCCAATACCGCCTTTCCAACTCAAGCTTCTCAACTGTTCTGGGTTTAAACAGTTCCTTCACTGGTTTTACTTGTATTGCAAATTTGGGTTCCGATTCCCGAGTGGAATTTACAAGAAAATCAGAAGACATATAGTGCGGCACTCCAGAAATGGAGGGATGCCGAATCCCCGCCTCTTCGGCAAGAACAAGTGTGTCTTCTCTGCGGAGTGGAAATTGCTCACGTATATCACAGATCTCCTCGTTCCACTCCAAAGATAGAAACACAGCCAATTCCATATCCGATAGAAGATGGTGAGTTCGTCGGGTTTTAAACCCAAAAACCCTGTGCGATCTTCCTTGCGATGGAACATCACTGACTTTAATCCACGGAAGATATTCCTGCCCATGGCCAGACCCGCGCCCTTCTTTGATCCATCGCTTAAACTTCGATTCTATTTTTTCGCTATTTGTCTTTGCCATAAAAAACCGCTCCTGATTACTCGTCTAAAGAGTATATCAGAAGCGGTTATAGTTTCCAACTTTATTGTATGGTTTCTATCTTTAATGTTTAGTTTCCAACTTTATTGTTCACTCACACACCCATAAAACAAATTAACCAATATTATTCAACAGTTACAGATTTAGCTAAATTTCTAGGCTGATCAACATCCTTACCTAAATAGTCAGCTGTTTCGTATGCAAACAGCTGTAATGCCGGAAGTGCCATGAACGCATTAAGCGGTCCCCACACTTCTGGTAAAACCCAGCGGTGTTCGACATCTAGTTCCACTCCGGGGTTGGTGAGGGCTATAATTTCTCCGCCTCTGGCCTGAACTTCTACAAGGTTAGATTTCACTTTAGGAAACAGATCATCCTTCAGGGCCAAGGCAAATGTAGGGAAATTAGGATCAATCAACGCGATGGGACCATGCTTCATTTCACCAGCAGCGTAACCTTCTGCGTGGATATAAGAAATCTCCTTAAGCTTTAAAGCTCCTTCAAGAGCGAGCGGAAAACATAGCCCGCGGCCTAAATAGAAAAAGCTGCTTGCCTCGGAATATTCACGACTAAGTTCTTTTGCTCTACTGCGCATTGCAGGAAGTTCTGCATCTAGTATTGAAGGAATATTGCGTAAATCTTTAACCGCGCGGCTGTAAGTCGCATCATCAATCGTTCCTTTGCGCCTTCCCCAGTAAAGAGCCAGTAGAAGCAATGCAGTGAGCTGGCTGCACATGGCCTTGGTGGATGCAACACTTATTTCAGGACCGGCCTGTGTGTACATAATGTAATCAGATTCACGGGCAACACTGGAACCGACAACGTTACAAAGTCCAAGAATCTGGAGCCCCTTTTGCTTTGCAAGCTTAATCCCTGCCAAGGTGTCAGCGGTTTCACCGGACTGACTAATTGCAAGAGCAAGACTTCCTTTGCTCAAAATAGGATCCCGGTAGCGGAATTCCGAAGCAATTTCGACATCAACCGGAATTTTTGCCCACTGTTCAATAAGATTTTTGCCCCAGAGCCCAGCGTGATATGAAGTTCCGCAAGCAATGATGTGCAATCTTTCTGGTGGCTCCGTACCTGTAATTTCAGGCAGGACAACTTCACACTTAGTAATATCGATACGACCAGCCAGACAGTCTGAAATGACTTTAGGCTGTTCAAAAATTTCTTTAATCATGAAATGTTTATGACCGCCCTTTTGCGCGGCTTGAACATCCCAATTTATTGTACGGACTTCTTTTTCAACAGGCTCAAGAGTCTCAGCTCTGAAAACTTCCCATGATGCGGAAGTAATCTTGACCAGCTCCCCGTCCTCAATGAAAACAACTTCACGGGTATAAGGCAAGAATGCAGGAATATCGGAAGCCACAAAATTTTCACCGACTCCGACCCCCATAACAAGAGGACTGGAAACACGCGCAGCATAGACTATTCCTGGCTCATCAACGCAGACAAGCGCAATCGCATACGCGCCTTCAACTTGATTAAGAGCCCAAGAAATCGCTTTGAGCATGGTTTCAGTATGCTTACGGCCCTCGGCAATAAGATTCACTAAAACTTCTGAATCTGTATCAGAGCGGAATTCATATCCTTTAGTAAGCAGATCTGCCTTAATTTCCTGATAGTTTTCAATAATCCCGTTATGAATCATGGCTATTTTTTTGTCATGATCAAGATGAGGGTGAGCATTTTTTTCAACAGGAACACCATGAGTGGCCCAACGGGTATGGCCTACCCCGAAAGTGGAATTGGTTACATTGATATGAGCTAATTTTTCATCAAGCGCGGCAAGCTTGCCTGATGCACGGACAAGATCAATTTCTTTGTTCTGTACAGTTGCAACACCAGCAGAGTCATATCCGCGATATTCAAGTCTTCTTAACCCTTCAACGATCAAAGGCACCGCAGGACGATGCCCGGCATATCCTATAATTCCACACATATATAAATTCTCCTGATTATTATTAAGGTAAGCAGGTCAAAAAAATTATTAACCGTTAATCTTCTTTTGAAAGTCAGCCCATTGAGTCATAAGCGATCTTAAAGCCTTGCCTCTGTGTGAGCGTGAATTTTTAGTTTCGCGTGTCATTTCAGCAGAAACGCAGCCGAGCTCAGGATCAAAAAATAAAGGATCATAACCAAACCCTTCAACTCCAGATAGTTCAAAAGCTATACGCCCATTCCATTCCCCGCGACTTTGTATACGGATATTGTCAGGCGTGGCTGCAACCATTACGCACACGAAACGAGCAGTACGTTTTGCTTCATCCACGCCTTTAAGTTCTTCAAGAAGTTTAATATTATTTTTTGCAGGGGTTGCACCATCTCCGCTATATCTTGCGGAATATACACCGGGTCTTCCGTCAAGGGCATCAACTTCCAAACCAGAATCGTCAGCAACGGCAATAAGACCTGTTATATTAGCGACGGTCTGAGCCTTAATTATAGCGTTTTCCAGAAAAGTTTCACCAGGTTCCGGTATTTCACCGATCTCTGGATAATCATCAAGACCTTTGACTATGAGCTCGAAGTCTTTAAGAAGCTCTTTAAATTCAGCGATCTTTCCTTTATTACTGGTAGCAAGAACTACTGTTTTCAAACCCGTCTCCCATGCAATATATTAAAATCTAAAGATGCAAATATTTGCATCCATCATTTTATCAATAATATGATGAGAGACTATTACTCGTTAGCAGTTTTTTACGCAACCGTTATAGACGGAGTCAAAAGTAATGTTACGGTTGTCCCTTCTCCATCACGGCTTACCATCTCAATTTCGCCTCCGAAATCTTCCATGATTTTTTTCACCATCGACAACCCCAAACCATTTCCATTAATTTTAGTCGAATAGAAGGGATCAAAAATTAAATCGCGCTTTGCGGCCGAAATCCCGGAGCCGTTATCGCTTACTTGCAACCATACCCTGTCTTTTGTCACTCCTGTTGAGACACGAATTACTCCCCCGTCAGGCATGGCCTCCATAGAATTAATTATCAAATTAATTAAACACTGCTTTATTTGTTCAGCCCCGCCTTTCCCTACCGGATTCTGCTGGTCCAAAACCAACTCGAATTCAACTCCCTTTTCTTCACATCCAAGAGCCATTAAATTTACTGCACTTTTCGCTTCATCATTAAGATTAAAGGCCGTTATTTCAACTTCATGTGACCGTACAAAACTTAAAACGTCTTTTAAATGTGTCTCTAGCCGCTTAGCTTCTTCAAAAATTATCCCTATTTTTTTACGGCTGTCTTCATCAAGGGAAATATTATTCATCAAAACTTTTGCGAATCCCCCCATAGCCACCAGAGGATTCCTAATCTCATGAGCAACATAAGTAGCAAGCTCACCAACAGTAGCCATCCTTTCAGACTGGCGCACTCTTTGCTCCATAAGAGTCCTTTCAGTAATATTTCTACGCATTACAACAAGCTGGACAACCTCTCCACGCTGTTCATCGGAGATCGGATAAATATAGATTCTATAAAAATTAAGTTTACCTTCAGTGTCTTCTTCCGAGAACATCAATTCTTCGCGTTTTCCTTTTACCATTGATTTAACATCAATAATTCCATTTTTTAAAGGACAGGCATTTGCAAGAAATTCATAATATTTTAAGGGATCAACCCCTCTGATTTCTTTTACGTCTTCCCCGATAAATTCTGAAAAATGCTTATTGCAATCCATTATCATTCCATTAGGACCTATAATCAATATATCCTCAGGAAGCTGATCCACAACGCTTCTAAATAATGCCTGAGTCTGCATTAAGTCGACTTTACAAGCTATCCATAGACGATCAGTAGCTTGAAGCTTTAAGAAAAAACGTGCAGCAGGAAGTTCAACGAGAGTTATATGTGCTGGCAGAATATCACGAAGACATTTCACGCGTGAGAGGTCGCCAGAAAGCTCAAAAACCATTGTTATTTCAGGATGAGACTTAAGCATATCCTCAACCTGTTCATACATGGGAATATTAAATTTAGCATTTAAATCGTTAGTTTTACAGTCAACAAGGACTCCTGCAACCAATTTAATATCATCGACTTCTTTTTTGCTGCCCCGCATATGATCAAGAAGTGAAGATATCACCACAGGATTGCCTAAAATTCCGATAAAATCGCAATGTTTTTCACACAATAGGCTATCAAGCATAATCTCTCCCTCTGGCTATATCGGTGGTAATAGGCAAGAATAAACTATTTTAAGAAAAATTAACAATTTCTAATCACCATATTTCCACCTTTGCAGATATAAAAGAATGGGGTAAACAGGGTGAAATTCGAGTTCACAGACAATTCACCGCGAAATCATTACAAATCTAAAATAATTTTCTCAATATGGAATAAATTTCATGCCTAATAAAAAATTAAAAGTTTTCACAATAAGCCTCGGCTGTCCCAAAAACAGAGTTGATACAGAAAGAATGCTTGGAGCGTTGGGCGGCAATATGATTGCAGCAGAAAGTCCTGAAAAATCAGATCTTGTCCTCATAAATACATGTGGCTTCATAAGGCCTGCAGTTGAAGAATCAGTACAGTCAATCCTAGAAGTAGCCAATGCCATTGAAGACATTACTCCTAAACCTGTACTTGCTGTAGCTGGATGCCTTGTCAGCAGATACGGAAAGCAGGAAGAAGATTTACCGGAAGTGGATCTATGGCTTTCAACCTTTGATCTGGATTCATGGCCTGTAATGGCCGCCAAAGCTCTTAAGCGTGAGCTTCCAAAAACATATCAAAGGGCTATCAGCACCGGCCCATCCTTTGCGTACCTTAAAATCAGTGAAGGATGCTCTCATTCATGCAGATTCTGTACAATCCCGTCTATACGCGGTCCGCAGGTAAGTAAGAAACCTTCCACCCTTATTACCGAATCAAAAGAGATTCTGGAGCAAGGTATTCCTGAACTTGTCGTCGTCGGTCAGGATACTACAGCTTACGGGGCAGACCTAAACAATCCTGATATAAATTTGAAATCTTTGATTGAGCAGCTTCTCCCCCTCAAGGGACTTGAATGGCTCAGACTTATGTACCTATATCCTGCAGGAATGACTGATTCCATGTTGGAATTTCTAGCTGGAGCGGGCAAACCCTTCTTACCATATTTTGATATTCCTATTCAGCATGCCCACTCTGATGTGCTTTCCTCCATGGGCCGCCCTTTTGCCCGCGATCCTAGAAAAGTTATCGATAAGGTCCGCAAACATATTCCTGAGGCAGTACTGCGTACCAGCATTATCGTTGGATATCCAGGTGAAACAGATGAACATTTTAATGAACTACTCAAATTTGTGAAAGAAACTAAATTTCAAAACTTGGGTGTTTTTGCTTATCAAGCTGAAGAAGGAACTCCTGCGGGTGAGATGGAGCAGCTTCCCGAAGAATTGCGTGAAGAAAGACGCAATATTCTGATGGAGCTGCAAGCTTCTATCAGCCGTGAAATTCTGAATGAAAAAGTTGGCGAAACAATTCAGGTTCTTGTTGAGGAACCAAGTGATGAATGGGATGGCCTTTTTACCGGAAGAGTCTGGTTCCAAGCACCGGAAGTAGATGGAATAACGTACATAAGCGCTCCTGAAGGCGGAGTAAAGCTTGCTCCTGGAATGATGGTCGAGGCTGAAATTGAAAGTGTAACTGATTATGATCTTGTCACTTTGGTCATGCCCTGAGAAAATAATGCAAGAAACACTGAAAGTGTCTCTTGCCAAAAGTACAAGACTGGCAAACTGTTGCCACAGATGAAAGTTACAATGTTCCGAAAAATCAAAATTCAAACTAGTAATTGAGAAAATTGTGGCTTAGTGTGCTTGATATATTAATTAGATAAATCATTACAATTTAAATATCCTGTGTTTAACGCTGCTCCATTAAGCTGATTTAGTTCACGTTCCAAAACAAAAGTTTGTCCGCTAAAATTTTAGCGGACAAACTGTAATTAAGGAAAAACGTTACTATGAAAGCCCCTATTCGCATTAGAGAAAACCTACAGCCCAACTCAAACAAGAATGCTAGTAACCTCAAGTTCAAGCTTCTCTTTGAAGATAGAATAGGAATTGTCTTTGATATCGCTAAGTTAATGACAGACCAGGGACTTAATATTATCAGCATGGAAGTAGAACAGAAAGACGGCTTCGCAAAAATTTCTGTTGAAATCGAAAAAACAACTCAAAATTTTGATAAAAGAGCTTTATTCTCTCTCTTCTCCACTCTGCCGAAACTCGAAAGCCATAGTGAACTGAGAAGATTACCTCAAGAAAAGAGAGACAAGTGGTTTAGAACTCTTTTTGATGGCATGAGCGAAGGAGTCCTCTCTGTTGATTCAACCGGTATAATCAACACAGCCAACAAAGTTGCATGTCGCCTTCTCGGCATGGTCCATGAGAACATAATCGGAGTTCACGTCAAAGAAACCAGTCCGAAAGAAAACAACATCCTCATGGAATGTCTTGAAAAAAGAGTACCGGTCAGCAGAAGAAAATCCGTTGTAACCAGTACTGGAAGAGTTGAGTTTTACGGTTCTGCAAAACCTATAAACGATTCTCAGGGCAATTTTGTCGGGGCTGTACTTTTAATGAAAGACCTTAGAGAAGTAAAAGCTATGGTCGACGCGGTTTCGACTCCTCTGGAATTTACTTTTGACGATTTTATAGGTCAACGGCCATCCATCAAAAATCTTATTGCTTTTGCCAGAAAAATTGCAGGAACCGATACTACTGTTTCAATTACCGGAGAAAGCGGCACGGGTAAGGAACTTTTCGCCAAAGCCATTCACTTTGAAAGCGGCAGAACCGGACCTTTTATCCCTATAAACTGTGCAGCTCTGCCGGAACCGCTTATTGAAAGCGAGCTATTCGGCTATGTAGACGGTGCATTTACCGGGGCTAAAAAGAAAGGGAAACCTGGATTATTCGAGGCAGCCCACAATGGCACAATCTTTCTTGATGAAATCGGAGACATGCCACCCGGGCCACAAGCCAAGATACTCAGAGTACTACAGGAAGGACTTGTACGTAGAATCGGTGGATTCGAAGAAATTCCCGTTAATGCCCGCGTCATTACCGCCACCAACAAGAACCTTAAAGAAATGGTCGATAACGGAGAATTCCGTGAAGATCTCTTTTATAGAATTAATGTGCTAACCATTCAAATCCCTCCTTTAAGAGAAAGACTCACAGACATTCCTCTTCTGGTTGACAACTTCCTTCAGCAATTTAATCTGAAACTGGATAAAAAAGCTCAGACTATCAGCCCTGACGCTTTGCAGAAACTATACAGTCACTGTTGGTCAGGAAATGTAAGAGAATTACAAAATGTTATAGAACGTGCTGCCCTTCTTAGTGACTCAAGTGAAATCGGCACAAGTGCAATATGTCTAAGTTCTGAACCTCAAAAAAAGTGCAAACGCGGATGCTCAGCACCTGCCGAAATAGAAGGAAAGCCATTAAAAGACCTGATTGCCAAATACGAATCGGCCATACTCATTGAAGCACTCAATTCTACACCAAGTATCCGCAAGGCTGCTAAAAAACTAAATATATCTCACACAGCACTACTCAAAAAGATTGAGAAATATCAAATCCAATGTGGTAACAAATCGTACCGCAGGAACGAAATAGAACCACTAACATAAAGACTATCATTACAGCTCTTTAAAGTACTTATCATATTTATTTGGTACTAATACATACCATTCCCTACTTTCTGTTACCACTTGTAAGCCAATTCCAAAGACAGCTTTGACCAAAGAATCCCTTCACAGCAATTTAGGTAAACCCTACTCCTATGCCAATTCCACAACCTTTCTGCATTTTTTACTAAGGAAAACATCAATATTTTTCTAATATGGCACGAGGATTGCCTTACAGAAGTAGACAAAGTGTTGTTAATATAGGTATTCACTTCAACCGCTCAAAATAACTAGTTAAACAGTTAAGTATCAGGAGATTAAAAATGAAAGTAGGAATCCTAAAAGAAATTAAGTCTGAAGAAAACAGAGTTGCAATGACACCTGCCGGCGTAGAAGTAATGCGCGCAAACGGCCATGAAGTTATGGTTGAAAAATCTGCAGGCGTCGGTAGTAATTTCCCTGATGAAGACTATGTTGCAGCAGGAGCAAAAATCATTGATAAACCTGCTGAAATATACAAAAACTGTGAAATGGTAATGCATGTTAAAGAACCACAGCCTTCTGAGTATGACATGGTCCGCGAAGGACAGATTGTTTTCACATATTTCCACTTTGCTCCTGACGAACCTCTCACAAGAGCTTTTATCAAAAATAAATCAGTCGCTATCGCATACGAAACAGTTGTAGGTGCTGCAGGAGATCTTCCTTTGCTTACTCCTATGAGTGAAGTTGCTGGACGCATGTCTATTCAGGAAGCAGCAAAATATCTCGAACGTTTCTACGGTGGAAGAGGACTTCTCATGGGTGGCGTAACCGGTGTTGCTCCAGCTAACGTTGTCGTCATCGGTGGTGGTGTTGTTGGTACAAATGCTGCTCAGATGGCTTGCGGACTTGGCGCAAAAGTATCTCTGCTCGACATGAACCTCGACAGACTCCGTCACCTCTCAGAAGTTATGCCTAAAAATTGCTTCCCAATGATGAGCTCCCCTACCCTTCTTCGTGAACTTGTTCTGGAAGCTGATGTCGTTATCGGAGCAGTTCTTGTCGCCGGAGCTAAAGCACCTAAACTTGTTACCCGCGACATGCTCAAATCTATGAAAGACGGAGCTGTTATTGTTGACGTAGCTATCGACCAGGGTGGTTGTTTTGAAACATCTAAAGCAACTACTCACGGAGACCCTGTTTACAATATTGACGGTGTAATTCATTACTGCGTTGCCAATATGCCTGGCGCTGTCCCAATGACATCAACAATGGCCCTCACCAACGCAACTCTTCCTTATGCTGTCCAGATCGCAAACAAAGGCTGGAAACAGGCTGCGCTCGACAACAACGGAGTTAAAACAGGTATCAACATGGTTAAAGGTGATGTTACCTTTAAAGGTGTTGCTGATGCATTTAACCTTGAATACGTTCCTGTGGAGAAAGTACTGCAATAGATTTTAGCGTGTAAGCGCCTCCGATTAATCTCAATAAGGGCTTTTATATCTTATATATAAAAGCCCAAGGAGACTACTTACTTATGGATTTTTTGACTACACTGGATGGAATTGTTGGTAAAATCGGTGCGTTCGCATGGGGACCGCCGATGTTGATTTTACTTGTTGGAACTGGATTTTGGCTCACATTTTCTCTGCGCGGCATTCAATTCAGAAAACTATGGTACGCTCTGTATCTCGCCCTTATTAAACGTCATGAACCTTCTGATGAACCAGGGGATATCACACACTTTCAGGCACTGATGACGGCCCTTTCGGCAACAGTCGGAACCGGTAACATTGCAGGGGTAGCCACAGCGATTGCAATGGGAGGCCCCGGAGCTTTATTCTGGATGTGGATCACCGGTCTTGTTGGAATGGCTACAAAGTATTCGGAAGCAGTTCTGGCTGTAAAATACAGAATCGTTGACGAACACGGAGAGATGAGCGGTGGACCGATGTATTATATTTCCGCCGGTCTAAAAATGCCTTGGCTTGGAACTATCTTTGCTATCTGTGCCTCCATAGCTGCATTCGGCATCGGTAATATGGTGCAGTCAAATTCAGTAGCAGATGCTGTTGAAAGCACTTACCATATCTCACCGATGGTAACCGGAATCGTCCTCATGGTCTGTACTGCTGCTGTTATTCTTGGCGGAATCAAGAATATCGGTCGTGTAACAGGCCTCCTTGTTCCAGTAATGATTGTTTTCTACATGGCCGGCGCAGCCTACATCATCATCGCCAATATCGCGCAGGTTCCAGCTGCCTTAGCTTTCATCGTTGAGCAGGCCTTTACTCCTACTGCAGCTGTAGGTGGATTTGCCGGAGCATCAATTATGATGTGTATCCGCATGGGTGTTGCCCGAGGCGTTTTCTCAAACGAATCCGGATTGGGTAGTGCTCCTATCGCTGCTGCTGCTGCGCAAACCAAGAGTCCAATCACTCAAGCTCTGGTTTCTATGACTCAGACATTCATCGATACCATTATCGTCTGTACAATGACCGGTCTTGTTTTGATCCTTACCGGAACATGGTCAGGCGGAGCAACCGGCGCTGAATTAACAACTATAGCTTTTGCTGCAGGTATGCCAGGTGGTGCTCACGTTGTAACTATCGGCTTAATTCTGTTTGCATACTCTACCATTCTCGGTTGGAGTTACTATGGTGAAAAATCTATTGAATATCTACTCGGTGTCAAAGCGATAATGCCATACCGCATACTATTTGTATGCTTTGTAGGGGTAGGAGCTGTAGCCAAACTCAGTCTGGTCTGGAACATATCAGATACTCTGAACGGCTTAATGGCTATTCCTAACCTTATAGGGTTGTTACTACTGACCCCAGTTGTAGTCGCAGAAACAAATAAGTACTTTAAAGCTAAAAAAATAAAAGATGAAAAGGACGCCGCACTTTAGGCGGTGTTAACCAACTTAATCAGGTCATGGAGTATTTTCCCCGGCAACCTCGCATAATATGCGAACTCAGAGCAATCGCAAACCGTGCCCTTACGGGATGAGCAGCATGGCGGACCTCACCACCTTCACAGCGAGTGTTGCCGGGCGTCTCCAGCCCCTGTCAAACGACAAGGAGGACTTTTTATTGATATAAAACAAACTGGTCTAAACGGGTTCTGCTAGCTTAAGCTAAACGCTGACTGCAAGTCGTACCCAGGCGAAAAGATTAAAAACAGAGAGAGAAGATTCTTTTTCGAACTACTTAGTTCGAGGCAATAACTATGGCGTGCTTTAAGTAAAGCCAGTCTCCAATTAAGGAGGCTGGCTTTTTTATTATCACATCGAAAGCTAAATATTTTAATTTATAATAGATAAAAAATTTTACTACGAGTAATCTATACTAAAATAGGAGCTTTACTTAACTATTAAAAACCTTGGCATAAAAATCTTTAAAAACTTTACATAATGGAGGAATCGTTTATAGTTAAGTATAGTATTATTTTTTTATACCCTGTCAGGATGAAACTTGTTTAATAAAAAGCAATATTTGGGCTAGGAGCAAAAATGGAAATGAAATCGATTAAAACAAAAATTGTTGTTATGTCTGGATGTTGCCTTGTTGTAACAATTCTTATTTTAGTTTTCCTGCAAATTTCTCAGCAAAACGCTTCCCAAAATTTCATTACAAGTGAAGTGAGTAAACTTATTGAAGAAGGAACCAGAGAGACTTTGACAGCTGCGGCAGAAGATAAAGCTCGATATATTCAATCTAAACTTGAAGTTAACATAATTACAGCACGAACAATTGCAAACTCATTTAAAGCTATTCGGCAAGATGAAAAAATTCGTTCCGCAGTAAATTTAAGAAAAGTTTTTAATGACATCCTCCTTACAAACTTAAAAGATAATAGGGAATTTTTAGGGACTTACAGTGCATGGGAACCTAATGGAATAGATGATTACGATAGCCTTTATGCAAACAATAAGGCTGAGGGGTATGATGCATCCGGTAGATTCGTTCCCTATTGGAACAGGGATACGAAAGGTAACATTGCCCGTCAGGCACTGGTTGGATATGAAGACTCTAGTACACACCCAAACGGAATCCGCAAGGGTGGCTGGTACTTATCTCCTAGAGAAACTGGCAAAGAAAATATTTTAGACCCATTCCCTTATATAGTTCAGGGAAAAACAGACTGGCTGACAACAATGTCAGTCCCGATTGAAATTAACGGAAAATTTTTAGGAATAGCCGGAACAGATATAAGACTTGGGTTCGTTCAAAAACTAAGTGAAGAAGTTGCTAAAAAGCTTTACGACGGACAGGCAACTGTAAAAGTTATCAGCAACCAAGGGATTATTGTAGCAAATAGCGGAGATCCAACTACTGTAGGTCTGCCTTTAAGTCAGCTTAAATTAGAAAATGCAGGAGAAATTCTAGCTTTTGTAAAAGAGGGAAAAAAATATGTTGATTTAGGCAAAGAAAGCGGTTTAGTACGGGTACTAGCGCCAGTTTCTCTTGGAAGAACGGGAACTCCTTGGGCAACTTTAATTGAAGTCAAACGTGAAGTCGTCTTTGCAAAAGAAATACAGCTAGATCAAATAATAAATGAAAAGAACTCCAGCAATACTGTAACAGGAGTTCTAGCCGGTGGAGCTGCGGCCATTCTGGGCTGTCTTGTTATTTGGATCCTGACAAATGGAATTGTTACCCCTATCAAAAAAGCTGTATCTTACGCTGAAAGTGTGGCCACCGGGGACTTTGAACAAAAATTAGATGTCAATCAGGCAGACGAAATTGGAGTTCTTGCCAAAGCTCTTAAAGCCATGGTTGAAAACCTGAAAAATATGATTTTGGAAGCGGAAGAAAAAAGCAGACAAGCGGAGCAAGAAACCGAAAGAGCCAATATTGCAGTAGACGAAGCCACAGAAGCGAAGCTGCAGGCTGATAAAGCACAAAGAGAAGGTAAACTTCAAGCCGCACATGAGCTTGAAGAGGTCGTTAATATTGTTTCATCTGCATCAAGTGAACTTACTGACCAAATTGAACATGCACGAAATGGTATTGAGGAACAATCTGTCCAAATAACCGAAACTTCAACTGCAATGGTACAAATGAATGCCACTGTTCTTGAAGTAGCACATAATGCTTCAAATTCTGCAGAAACTGCAGGAAAAGCCAAAGAAGAAGCTATGAACGGGTCAACGGTAGTTACTGAAGTTTTAAGTAGTATGGAAGAGCTGCAGGGAGTGGCACTCCAACTTAAAGAAGATGTTATAACTCTCGGAGCTGATGCAGAAAGTATCGGGGCCGTTATGGAAGTAATTTCCGACATAGCTGACCAGACAAACCTACTTGCACTTAACGCGGCTATCGAAGCTGCCAGAGCCGGAGAAGCTGGTAGAGGTTTTGCTGTAGTTGCCGACGAAGTCCGCAAGCTGGCTGAAAAAACCATGGATGCAACTCAAAAAGTTGGAAAGGCCATTACTCAGATTCAACAGGGCACAAAAGACAATATAAAAAACGTTGAAAAAGCTGTTTTGAAAATTGACGAAACAACAAAACTATCAAGTCAATCCGGAGAAGCTCTTAATTCAATAGTCTCGTTTGTCCAGAGCACTTCAGATCAGGCTCAAAACATTGCAACAGCAGCTGAAGAACAATCCGCTGCTAGTGAACAGATTAATCAGTCTTTGTCAGAAGTCTCAAGGATTTCTTCAGAAACCACACTGGTTATGAACGATTCAGCACAAGCGGTCGAAGCCATGGCAAAACAGGCAAATATCCTGCAAGACCTAATCAACCAGATGAAAGAATAGAACTATAGAGCTATAACCACTTAAAATAATACCCCTAACGGATTCTCCGCTAGGGGTATTATTTTTAAATCTATAAAATTAAATCTTTGAAAATTTCTATATATCTATAATCTGTACAACTTTATCTTTTAAAAACGGATCAGTTGAATACGTTTTCAGAGCCTCTACCCCACGGTCAAAACTATATATAAGCCTTTTCACCAATTCCTTTCTGGAACAGGTTCTCACTTCTGGGATAAATTTCATACCATTTTTACTTTCAAGTATGACTCTGAATCTAAGGTGTGCCTCTTGCTTGATTGCACGGGCTGATTCCTTTTTTGCATCCCCTGCTAAATGAATAGTCAAAGAAACATTGTTGACTGCATTTCTATTTGAAAAGAAACACCGATTTAATTTATTTATTTCTGAATAATTGAGATCAAGATTATTAGCTGAAACGCCTTTAGAAAACTTATATCCGCTAGTAAGAACAGGGGCAGGAATGGAATGATTATTAACTATAAATAAACCACCCCCTATTAAGGCAAAAATAATTACAGCTATCGAAAAATATAAAATATTGTTTGATTTATTTTTGTCCAAAGGAACACCTGTATCAAATATAAAATTTCAAGAGAACACTCAGACACAACCGCCTAGGTATATAAATTTTATAATTAAACAGTCAATCAATATATTTTTAAAATCAACTACCTTTATGACACCTTACTATTTTCACATCAGTCTGTTCTTTTTTTTCATATTTAGCAGAAGCCTCAACCGCGTCAGCCCATGAGCTGAACTCTCCAAAACGAACGCAATACCAAGATCTATTATGTGAAGACGGAACAGTAACAACAGATACAGGGGAGTACCCTTTTTTAGTCAAACTCCTTCGTACTTTTAAAGCAGAAGATTCACGTCTGTTCGAACTGACCTGCACAGAATATAGGACCGGCTCAATACCGGCTTTAACAACTGGAGAAGTTTTAACCTGTATCTTGTGGCTAGCTAAATTAGCAGAGCTTGCCTTACTGTTTTTGTTTTTATAAATATCAAAAAACTGCCATGCTATCGGGCCGTCAAGAGGTCTGGAATAAATTAAATAGCGACCTGCGCTGTCCGATGTAAAATTAAATATATCGTCTTCAAGCACTTTCATCGAAGAAACTGTTCTACCTGTTTTCCGGTCAACAACATAAACCTGAACTCCGGGATAAATACCGCCCTCTTCCATTGCAAAAGAAATTGTGGAGTTAGCATAAAAAACAGCTACACCTTTTGGGGAGACAGGCTTAGTGATAGGTTTCAATCCTGTATAAGCAGGAGATTCCGTTCTGACAGGAAGCGGAAGACTCATTACAGGGTCGCCATAAAAAATCATATCATATATCGGACCTAAATCATCACCGCGGCGACTATTCTGTACAAACTGGGAGCGCGCTTCCGCAAGGGCCTCTGCAATTCGATATTTTCCGCTGAAATACGCTTTATGAAATTCAACCAGAAGGCGTGAAGTTCCATCCAGAGAAACATGTGAAATACACCCGTCATCAAGTTCAGCAGTAACTTTCCCTGCATCACCGCATCCGGTCAGTACGGCCAGCCCTGCACCCCTTGAAAGTATCAGGGCTTCAGCGGGTGTTATTGTAAAATTCTTAGGCTCAACCTCACGCGATGGATTAAGAACAATAGGCAATCCCGGCTTGTAATCCAAATTTAAAATATCCGAAGTAAGCAAAGTGCCGTTCCCGACTCTAAAACCGTCAGCGACAGACTTCAAAGCTAACCACTGAACAGAAACGTCATCATTGGCAAAACTCTGGCGAAGCCTCGCAGGTAGACACCCTCCAGCACCGCCGAGATAGCGGATCGCTTCCGGTCCAGCCATACCTTCTTCCTGCAAGCTAAAGAACAAAAGCTCAGGATCAGAAAGATCATTTTTAGAAAATCCTTCACCGCCTATAAATGAAACAGGCCATGCCGGACGAAAATCACGATCTTGGTACCAACGCTCATATTTTTTAGCAACAACCATAGCCTCAGCATTACTTTCGGCAGGAATTCTACCTACAGGCACAACATTTTCAGGGGAATTAGCAATACCGCCATACCCATAATCAGATGAATAAATTGTCCTGCTCTTCCCTGTTTTAAATTTTGAGACAGGAATAATAGACTTATTACCCAGAATAAGGACTGCCATTATATCATCGTCCTTATTCAATTTCGCAATTTTATTTTGAAGAGTCTGAACTATAAAACGACTGGATTCAGCTGTCCCATTCACCGTTCCAATATTTAAAAAAACAGAATCAACTCCCTCATATTCCCTGTGGAGATATGAAAAAAAGTGAGCAGCCTGCTTAAATTCATCAGTAAAAACGATTATGCTTTTCTCTTTCTCAGTCAACTTTGCGGTGGAAACTTTTATAGGAATAGCTGGGACAATAGGAGCAAGCTGAACTTCTTCTTTAAAAGTTCTCAGCTTACACCCAGCCGCAAAAAAAGATATAATGATAAAAATAAGAGGTAGAAAGATCCATTTAACTTTTCTTAGCAACGAAGATCCCCCCGCATTTCCACTTTTTTTATAATTTCCGACCAGACCATTTCAACAGTTATACCTGTCATACATTTATGATGTTTCTTAGGGCATGTTTTCCCGCCATGAAGACCACAAGGCTTGCAGTTCAAAATTTCAGGAGATTCCAGCACAGTAGAATTGTCCCCTCTGGGGAAAAAACCAAATTTACGGACAGTGGGGCCGAAAAGAGCAACCAAAGGAACATGTTGAACCCATGCAATATGCATCGGCCCTGAATCATTACTGATATATACGTCCAGGTTCTTTATGTAGGCTGCAAGCTTAGGAAGATTTAATTTTCCGGCAAGATTGATTATCTCATCTGCTCTGCCTGACTGCTCTACAATTTGAGAACAGGTCGCTTCTTCACCCGGACCACCAAACAGAACAACACGAAAACCGGCCTCAAGAGATTTTGCAATAGTTGCCGCAAAATTCTGCTCAGGCCATTTTTTAGTTTCCCAAGTTGAACCGGGATGAAAGCCTATTACAGGTGCATCAGAAATTTTTCCAAAAAAAGTTGAAGCTTCTTCAATTGCGACTTCCGGTAGATTAAGTTCAAAAGCAGGAGCTATTCCGCTGATCCCTAAAGGCAAACCGAGAGCCATTAACCTTTCAACTTCCTCAAACTGATCGAATCTGCGCTTAACCCTTTGTGTATAGGCAAAACGATTAAACAAAGGTTTATCATATCCAATACGATAAGAAATACCTGTAGCTAGACTGATAAGACCGGAACGCATGCTTGTATGAGCTGATATCCAAAGATCAAATCCCTGCGCTCCTAGCTCTCTTCCAAGCCGAAAAGCGTCTCCAATCCCTTTTTGATTGCCACGCTTGGCAAACCCGTGAATAGCAGTGAGCTCCTTTTGCGACTCAAAAAGAGACTCAATTCCCTTACGCACAAAAAGATGAATTTCAGCTTCTGGGAAACGCAGCGAAAGAGCTTTGATAAAAGGCAATGTAAGTACTGCATCTCCAAGAAAAGCAGTTTGCCATAAAGCAATTTTTCTATAATTATCTTTCATTAATAATCTATATTTTAAAGCTTTGTTCTAAAAGAAAAGCATATTTCCAGAAAAAACACTTATAATCAGGACAAGTGCAACAGCAAATAAAACCAACACCTCAGGAACAGGAGTCATTCTGCCAAGATTTGAACCAATCTGTTTCTCAATACTGAAAAATCTCCACGCAGCACCTATAAGTACGAGTAGCCCTGAAAGAAGGGCAAAAATACTGAGTAACCCCAAGTCCTTTGATAAATGCGGATCAATATCAGGAACTAAGTGTTTCAAATACAGACCTGCTTTTTCAAGAACAAAACCGAATCCTAAAAGTCCAAGTGCAGTGCGACACCAAGCAAGAAAGGTTCGCTCATTTGCAAGCACTGTTCTCATAACAGCAAGACTGTTAGTATCAAGCGGAACCGAGTCTTTTTCTTCGTCTTTCATTTAAATCCTCCGAAACGCTTAACAAGCGGCTCTTGATCTGACGGATATATCGCTATAGTATGTTAGAAGATTATGGGCAACTGCCGCAGCCTGTAACCTCATGGATCAAATTTATAATAATTACGGAATACACTCAAAGAAGAATACGTTGCGGCGACGCACGACAAAAAGGTTATATCATGAAATATATTATGTTCGAGGACTTTTCCGGTGAAGCTCTTCCTATTCTGTTTCCTAACCGTATCGGCTTTCTTGAATTCAGAGAACAAATTCCATACACAAAAGTTCTTTCCGCAGGATACGTACAAATCAGGGCAGACGGTATTTCCTGTCACGGTGAAAGCAAAGAGCTAAACTCCGTATCCAGCCCTGAAGATTCAGAAATAATCTGTGATAAATTAGATGGAGTTGAATCTTAAGCTCTTAAAATAAAAACGGCCCTGAAAATATAATATCAGGGCCGTTTACTATAAAACTTCAATCTTTTGTACAAAAAAACTGCTAGTCGTATTTCACTGCACTGATTTTCATCAGTTTATCCCATGTATGAACAGCTTCAATCTGACGAACAGTTCCAGTTTTACCGCGCATTACAAGCGAAGTTGTTTCCGCTCCGTAACCGAGGTAACGCACTCCACGCAGGAATGTTCCGCCTGAAATACCTGTTGCGGAAAAGAAAATATCATCACTTTTGACAAGATCATTAACGGTCATAATGTCACGCAGGTCATAGCCCTGATCTTCCATCGCTATTTTTTCATTTTCGGATTGAGGATCGAATCTGGCGAACATTTCTCCGCCCATAATTCTGATAGCGCAAGCAGCAAGAACGCCTTCAGGCGTTCCGCCTGTTCCCATCATAACATCAACCTGACAACGAGGATCAACGACCATCAATGCTCCGGCAACGTCACCGTCAGTGTGCAACTGAATTCTAGCTCCGGCATCACGAATTTCTTGAATAAGGCCATGATGACGAGGTTTTTCAAGAACAAAAACAACTAGATCATCAACATCTTTATTAAGAGCTTTTGCTATTTTAGTAAGGTTATCCTTAACCGGTGCATTGATATCAACCATATTCCTCGCAGCAGTTGGAACAACGAGCTTCTGCATATAAAAACTAGGCCCCGGATCAAGCATCATGCCTGTAGGAGCAACACCCACGACAGAAATAGCGTTTGGACGACCGTAAGCAAGAAGGTTGGTTCCTTCTACCGGATCAACAGCAACGTCCATTCCCGGCCCTTCGCCTGCACCCAATTTTTCGCCGTTATAAAGCATGGGGGCATGATCTTTCTCACCCTCACCGATAACAACGGTTCCGCTGATTGCGAGACTGTTAAAGCTGAGACGCATTGCATCCACAGCAGCCTGATCACCGGAATTCTTATCGCCGCGTCCGAGCCATCTGGCAGAGGCCAGTGCAGCAGCTTCGGTTACACGGACAAGATCAAGAGCTAAATTTCTCTGAGGAGCTTCCATTCGCCTATCTCCAAAATGAATGTTTGATTGTTTCGATTTTACCGACAACAGTCATGCCAATTACATAAAAAATGAGGCCAGTCCAGCTTTCCCTAGCTACTCTGAAAAGTATAGAAATCAACTTTTGCTAATACAATTTATTACCTAAATATATACATGGTTGATTTTTAGCCAATGCAAGCTTATTAAGAAAACATCTAAACTTTTTTTAGACCAAATATGCACCAATTTAGTGAGCTTTGATATCCTATGATAACTAATAAAAAACAGATACTTACATAAAATGATACGCAAAATATTCTTTCAAAACCTAGTGATGGGGCTCTTACTTGCCGGGCTTCTTGTTTCGGTAACTCCTGCCCAAGCATTCGGAGCGAGCATTAAAGACGAGTTCACCATTGCATGGAAACAATTCCATGCGCTATCGAAAAACAGCAAAAAAGCACAGTATCGCTCAGAATGGGATAAGGTTGCTAAAAAGTTTAGAAAGGTTTTCAAAAGATCACCACGCGGACAATATGCTCCTAAATCTCTATATTATCTTGGTAGGTCGTATGAGGAATTAGGTTATCATAGTGGAATGAAAAAGGATTTAAGAAAAGCCGTTGATTATTACGGCCGCATGATATCAAACTTCCCCTCCCACGCTTGGACTGATGACAGTATCTTCAGAAGAGCTGAAATACGCCGGAGAAAACTTAATGAAAAGAATCTAGCCTACTCCGACTACCTGACAATAGTCCATCGGTACTCCAAATCTGATATGTATTCCAAAGCTAGGTCCAGACTAGATTCCATGGATCGCAGTGGACTTTCAAAAAAAGGAAAAACACAGGCTAAACGCTCAAAACCATCAGGAACTATCGTTCCAGCTTCAGCCCCGAAAGTAAGAAAATCGTCAAGTAATCGTGCTAAGCTCATGGCTGTAAGATATACCAGTAGTGATTCGTACACACGTGTTGTTCTGGACCTTGATGAAGAAGTTCGCTTTCGCTACCAGCTCTTAAATCCGAATCAAAGTGTTAACCGTCCTCATAGACTCTATATTGATCTGGAAAACACTATACTTGGAAACAATGTACACAAGGCTACAGATGTTGCCGATGGCATTTTAAAAGACATCCGCTCTGCACAGCGGGATCCACGCACAACTAGAGTTGTACTGGATTTCAACTCCATGCAGGATTATAAAATTTTCCCACTGGAAAACCCTTTCAGACTGGTTGTCGATGTACAAGCTCCAGAAGCCGGTGTTGCCAAGAAAAAAATCACCTCAAAAGTTAGACGGGCAAAAAAAAGAACACGCGCGGCAAAGTACACTCCTCCTGCAAACAGCAAAGCTATGGCTGGAGACCTGCTTGAACAACTGGGGCTTACCTTTAAAACAATTATGATCGACCCAGGGCATGGCGGAAAAGATCCGGGAGCCAGTGGTCATGGATTGCGAGAAAAAGATATCAATTTGCGTTTTGCAAAAATTCTGGCCGCCAAATTAAAAAGAGCAGGGTTTAACATTCTCTACACCAGATCTACAGATGTGTTTATTCCTCTGGAAGAGCGTACAGCAATGGCCAATATCAAAAAGGCGGATATGTTTATATCCATCCATTGCAATGCTCACCGCAAATCCTCAATTAATGGTCTTGAAACATACACTCTCAACCTTGCACGCAATCGCAATGCTGTCCGCGTAGCAGCACGTGAAAATGCTATTTCGGCTAAACGCATCAGCGATCTACAAGTTATCCTGACAGACCTCATGCTGAATTCAAAAATGAAAGAAAGTAAAGATTTAGCCAAAAAAATTCAGACAAAAGTCTTAACTAATGTTCGCAGAAAATGGTCCATAAAAGATCAGGGCGTACGCGAAGCTCCCTTCTATGTTTTAATGGGCGCAAAGATGCCGTCAGTACTAGTGGAGCTAGGATATATTACAAATAAAACAGAATCTTCAAGACTTAGGTCGGACAAATACCTTGGCTACATCGCTGACGGAATAGTAAAAGGAGTACTGGAGTACAAAAAACAGATTGAAAGATATGCCAGTATCTAGGTATTAAGTACAAAAAATCGAGCATAAAAAGGATCAGATCATGATTAGTCTTAATATCCCGGGCTTTGGGCCGCTTAACATTGAACATCTTATTATGGATTACAATGGAACAATAGCTCTTGATGGCAATCTAACACCCGGAATAGGTAAGATAATCAAAGAACTTTCTGTTGATATTGAAGTACACGTGCTGACAGCCGACACTTTCGGACAATGTGAAGAAAACTTAGCAGAATTACCTGTCGCTATACACATCATTAGCGGCACATCAGAAGACCAAGCTAAACTTGATTATATAAATTCAGTCGGAGCAAAGAAGTGTGCATGCATCGGGAACGGTCGCAACGATGCACTCATGCTTAAAGAATCAGCCCTTGGAATTGTAGTCTCAGGCCCGGAATGCATGTCTATGATTGCCGCACGCTCTGCAGATATCGCAGCTTCTGACATAGCTCATGCCTTGGGACTTTTTACACACCCTATAAGGCTCATGACCACATTAAGATATTAACTATTCTCTTTTGTCCCTGAATAAGTAAAAGCCTTCTTATCCATAGTGTAATATGAGCCGCGATCTATCCCATATGAATTACCACATGGGCAGAAAATCTTCCCGCTTTTTTCTTCCAGATTCCAGACTTTCTTAATCCGCTCTTTATGGCAACGGTGAACTTCCCCCTGCCCTATCTTGTAGTACTTTAAAAGTTTTCTCCGACATGCGGCGCATTTTAAAATCAACATAATTATTGCCTACACAAAGCGGAAAGAATCCACTCCGATGGACTGCATCTTATCGAGAACAGTAACAACTTTCGACATAGTCGCATCAAGACTGTCTTCTCCGGCTTTGCAAACAGCAAATGACGCCGTTGCTTTAAATCTTTCTCCGGCAACACCGACGGCACTCTTTGCAAAGCTTGTCTGCGCTGCAACGAGGTCATTCTTCAAGATCTCAGGATCTTCAGCCAAAATAAGAAAACCACCATCCCAGCGAGCAGAAAGCAACCAGCCGAGCGACTGTTGCTCAAGATTCGAAGCAGCTTTTTTTAGAGCGGCAGCCCCTGCATCCCATCCAAATTTAGAGCTTATTTCCAGTAAATTATCCACATTAAATGCGGCTAAAACGGGAGTACGATCCTGTTTACTAAGGCTATTGAAAACCTCACGCCCTTGTTCAAGGAAAGTCTTCATATTGCCAAACCCCGTCAGTGGGTCATGACTGTAAGCATCTTTAATTGAAGAGATACGATCTAGTTCATTGAGGTTATTAGTGACACGCCATGAAAATTCTTCCACCTCAAAAGGTTTTTTAAGAAAGTCATTAGCCCCGCGTTTGAGGAATTTAGCTGTAATAGCACCGGAGTCATGAGCAGAAACCCCAAGGATAGCCAATTGATCTCTGGTATGAGTTTTACGAACCTCCGCAACCAGTTCAAATCCATCAAGCTCAGGCATTTCATAATCAGTAAGTAAAAGTTGAACATCAGGATTAGCACGAATATACGCTAGGGCTTTAGATCCATCTTCAGCGGCAAAAACGTTAAAATTAAGCCGCTCAAGCAGTTTACACATAACTTTTCTGGCTGTTCCGTTATCTTCAGCAACAACAACTTTAATATCGCTGTTTGAATGAACTCTACGGATCAAAGAAACCATATCGTCAAGACCATTACTATTTCCCTTGTTGAAATAATCAAGAACATTCTTTTCAATAAATCGGTTACGAATTTTTTCATCGAAAGTTGAAGTTAAAATAATGCATGGAATCTTACGTGAAAGAACATAATCTACGGCTTCACCGTCCGGAGCTCCCTTGATATTCAGGTTAAGTACAGCTATAAAGACATCCTCTCCATTGTTTTCAAGGATTTCTTCAACCTCATCAAGCGAAGAAGCTGTTACTGTATCAAAATAAGTCAGACTTTCGATATGCTCAGTGATAATTCGGACCTGAGTCTGGCTGCTTTCAACAACAAGTACTGTCTCTTTTGAATTCTCGGGCATAATATTTCTCCGGTTCATGATAATTTTAGGCGACATTTCAAATATTAATATACTTCATAAAAAGACCAAAGCAAGCCAAAACTGGAATAAATCAGTTTGTTATTCTCTCGCTGTCATTCTTGTTAATAATATCACTAATTGTCACATTTTTTTTAACTTCAATCTTTTCAGATTTAGCTCCTGCCAAAGCGTCATCAACAGCTTTTTCATCCGCAAGATATTCATCAAGAGCTTCTGTTCCAGTACTGTTGGATCCTGAATTCTGATATTCGTCAATATTTGCAGTAACAACAGCAACGCCAACAGCCCCGGCCGCAATCCATAGACAACCGCTGGCAAAAGAGGAAAATAAAACAACGCACAGAGCTGTAATTACGGCATGCTTCACGACTTAGGCATTTCCTTTGAACGTCCGTAAACATCGTCAAAACGTGAAATGTCATCTTCTCCAAGATAACTCCCGGTCTGTACTTCAATGAGTTCAAGATCTATTTTACCAGGATTAGTAAGCCTATGTTTGACTCCAATAGGAATATATGTGGACTGATCTTCGTTAAGCATCATTTCTTTTTCACCGATAAGTACGATTGCGGTTCCTTTGACAACAACCCAATGCTCCGCTCGGTGATAGTGCATCTGCGACGAAAGTATACCGTCCGGTTTTACAACAATACGTTTAACCTGAAATCTACCACCGGAATCGATTCGCTCATAAGATCCCCACGGGCGATATACCTTACGATGCACAGAGACTTCTTCCCGTCCGGCTTTACTGAGCGCTTCAACCAGTTTTTTAACATCCTGAGTTTTTTTACGGTCCGCCACTAAGACCGCATCGTCAGTTTCTACAACCACAACATTGTCCATGCCGACAACACCGATAATTCTTCCCGATGAATGAAGGAAACTATTTGTTACACCTTCAGTAACAACATCTCCTACTAAGACATTGCCATTCTCATCATCAGGAAATTCCCGCATCAATGAATCCCATGACCCAATATCTGACCAGCCGCTATCAAGCGAAACTACAACTCTGTTTGTAACTCTTTCCATTACAGCATAATCAACAGATTTAGCAGGACATGAAATAAAACTTGCTTCGTGGAGTCTTACAAAATCAAGGTCAACATGGGCTTTTTCAACTGCAAGACTACATGCCTCGTAAAGCTCTGGCTCAAGCTCCTTAAGTTTATCAAGGAAGACTTGAGCCTTAAAAAGAAATACACCGCTATTCCAAAAATATTCTCCAGAATCAAGATAAGTTTGAGCTGTTTTATAATCCGGTTTTTCAACAAATTCTTTGACTGATAAAACATTATTTGCATCAGAAGCATCACCATGCCGAACATATCCATAACCAGTTTCAGGTGAGGTCGGAACAATACCGAAAAGAACAAAATCACCATTTTCAGCGCTCGCTACGCCATCTTCAACTGCGGCATAGAACGCTGCCGAATCTTTAAAAACATGATCAGACGGCATTACCAGCAAAAGTCCATCAGGGTTTTCTGCATACACACGAAAAGCCGAAACAGCTATTGCCGGAGCGGAATTTCTTCCTTCCGGTTCAAGAAATATTGTATCTGGATGGAGATTAATCTCTCTAAGCTGCTCAGCCACTATAAAGCGGTGAGACTCATTACACACAATTATAGGATTCCCGGCACCCTTTATACCGCATCCGCGATTAGCGGTCGCCTGTAACAAAGACTCGTTTCCAGTTAAATCAAGGAGTTGCTTGGGGTACAATTTACGGGAAAGTGGCCATAATCTGGTTCCGCTTCCGCCTGAAAGAATTACCGGTATAATCATATTTTCTCCCTGACTAAACTTAAAAATTGTCGTTTAAAACGGTCTTCCGCAATACAAATATCAGTATTTTAGAAATTTTCAATAAAATACAAACCTAATTTTATACACCTACATCTGACTTGCTTAAAAAACAAATAAGCACCCTTAGCCATAAATCTAAATTATATTTTAAAAAGTGCGAAGATAAAATCAATACTATCCAGTTTATCAGGATATACATTACTGCTTATAGCTTACATACAACAAAAGCATACGGAAGTGCTCACTCTTTATCCTTTAAAAGAAGAACAAACTTAAGTGATAAGATTCACATGAATAAATAAAAGGTTATAACAAATTCAAAATTGGACAAAAACACTCAAGATTTGCAACTTTACTATAACCAAGTTTTTTCTGTCCCACTCATATTCTGCACATAAAGAATAAAAAAGATGATAGAAGGTACATTAAAACTACTTTAGAATAACAATACTATCAAAACAGTGCTTTTCTTTACAGTTATACATAAAAACAACAAAACAAACATTCAGAAAATAGCTTAATACATTTGACAGCGAATATAAACTACCTTATCCATTGTCTTTCCAAGACAATAGTTAGTATAAATATAATCCCTAAGGAGATATCAAGTGGAAGATTATCTTAAAGAAGCTTTGGAAATAGTCAAAGCACAAGCCAGTGTAAGAACTATGAATGAAGAAGAAATGACTTCAATGGTTCGTAAACTGTCTGCAGGTATTCAATCGATTGCAGAAAATACATTCCCAGCAAAAGAAGAAGCACCTGCATGTGACCCTAAAAAATCTATTAAAGAAAAAACTATCGTATGTTGCGAATGCGGTAAATCTTTCAAGATTATCACTAAAAAACACCTTGCTTCACACGACCTAACCCCTGATGAATACAGAACAAAACATAATCTTAAAAAGAAAACACCCCTTGTTTGCAAATCACTGCAACGTGAACGTCGCAAAAAGATGAAAGAAATGCAGCTCTGGACCAAACGCGGACAATAAAGAACTAACCCGGTTAAAGCGTATTTGGCATACCTTCTTACGGACTGCTCGGTTCTAGAGATTCTTCCAAATACGCTCGGCCGGAAATGTTACCCTCTATAGCCCCAATCTTCTCGACCTTTAAAAATACGACTCCTTTAATCCTCATCCGCAAAACCTGCTACCTACAAATTACCTTTTCAGCTAGCTTAACCCCGCCTTTTGCTGTCAGTAAAAACTAATACAAACTAACAAAAGTCTTATTTTATTAACGGTTGAGCTTTTCAAAAGCTTTCCACTTGGGCTGATATGTTATAACAATATGAAAAACGGAATTTCCATATTTAGGCTTAAACTTAAAACTGGACTGAAACAATTAACAAAATGAACAGACGCACGTTTCTAAAAACGCTTTGCACCGTTACAGCATCAGCCACCTTGTTTGGAGCACAGACACTTGCCCATGCGTCAGAAACGCCCCTCTCTTTTGAAGACCATGACCTAAAAGATTACCTCCACAACATGGCCAATTTCGACCTGCCGCATACAGGCGATATTATCTTAAAAAACAATCTACTAACCACTCTTAACTCCACACTAAAAAGACTTAAAAGAATTCAAAAATCTGTTGGATTTGGGAATTTTAGTATACTTAGTTTCGATGAGACTCTGCTTTATGCCAAGAACAATCCTTCCATAGAAAGTTTTACCAAGAAAGAACTTAATTTTTTAGATTACACCTTCAACTTTGATGCAACCAACTACGGTTTCTACGGGAAAAGACCAATAGACGAGATTACATCACAGGTGTCCAAAAAAGACCTCGTTAAAATTTCCGGAACAGGTAATTTTTTATACCGCGGCCAGCCTTATGAAACTTATAAATCAATAAAAAAACTACTAGGAAAAAAGGTTTACCTTACCTCCGGAGTGCGAGGAGTCATGAAACAATTCATCCTTTTCCTTGCAAAAGCCTCAGCAAGTAACGGAAACCTTTCACTAGCTTCACGCTCACTTGCCCCTCCGGGATATTCCTTCCACGGAGTTGGCGATTTTGATGTCGGTGAAAGAGGACTCGGCGCAGCAAATTTCAGCAGTAAATTTGCCAAAACTGAAACATGTATGAGACTTCGCAATCAGGGATATCTCAAACTTCGCTATCCCAAAGACAATATGCTTGGAGTGAGGTTTGAGCCATGGCATATTAAGGTTAAAAACTTTCGCCCATAAAAAGAAAAGTCCAGCCATCTAAAGATTCTCGCGCAAAATACGATATGATATATATAAAGCCGTCATATCAGAGCAGTCTTCACAAAATACAGGATGTCGCCTTCATTTACTTTGTTGTACAAAGCAGTTAATTAATAAGAAATGACAATTGAATGACTTTACTTAAGTCAGTTTAGAACACATTAAAATACGGATCGCATAAGAATGAGCAAAATCCTTCAACAGGATGAAGTCGATGCCCTGCTTAGAGGCCTCTCTGGTGGAGAAGTTGAAGCTGAACAGGATATACCGGATGATGATTCCGGTGTAGTTACATTTGACCTTGCGAATCAGGACCGCATTATCCGCGGTCGTATGCCCGTGCTTGAAATTGTTAATGACCGTTTCGCTCGTCTTGCTACTAACAACCTTGCCAACACAATGCGCAAAAGAGTTGATATCAACCCGATATCTATTGACATGTCCAAGTTCGGGGACTTTATGCGCTCTTTGCCTGTACCAACCTCCCTTTCTATTTTTAAAATGGACCCGCTCCGCGGTAATGCTATTTTGGTGGTTGATTCACGCCTTGTTTTTGCCCTTGTGGAAAGTTTTTTCGGAGGCTCAGGTTCACAACCAAAAGTTGAAGGACGAGACTTCACTCCCATCGAACAAGCTATTGTTGACCGCGTTGTCAAAATCGCCCTTTCAAATCTAGAAGATTCATGGCGTCCAGTTCACGAAGTGCACCTTGAACTTATCCGATCTGAGGTCAACCCACAGTTTGCCGCAATTGTTCCGCCCTCTGATGTTGTCATAGTCATTACTTTTGAAGTTGAACTTGAAAACGCAATAGGCTCACTTATCGTCTGCCTGCCATACTCGACCCTTGAACCTATCCGCTCAAAACTCCACGCATCATTTCAGTCTGAAAGACTTGAAATAGACCACGTCTGGGTAAGCAGATTTAAAGAAAGACTTCTTGAAACTCCGGTTGAATTAGTTGTCCGCCTCGGCAAAACCAAAATTACAGGGCGCCAGCTTGTAAACCTTGAAGAAGGAGACCTTTTGCTGCTGAACACTGACGAAGAAGACCTGATAGAATGTGAAGTCGAAGGCGTTCTAAAATACTTCGGAATTCCTGGAAAAGTTAAGGCTAACCGAGCCCTACAGATAACAAAGGCCATTGAGCCTAAAATGACTTAACTGCGGCACTTTTTCGACGCCCTCTTGACTCTCGCTTCACGCCTACCTAAAGTAAATTCATTTTCGACTATCAAACTCTATTTTTTAATATTTATTTCGTGATGACCATCAAAGAAAAGGCTCAAATGAACAACATTACAGGATTAGTCCTGACCTATAACGGAGCACGGCTGCTGGATAAAACTTTGACCAGTCTTTCTTTTTGCTCCGAGCTGCTGGTTATCGATTCCGGATCATCAGATTCAACGCTTGAAATTGCAAAAAAACATAATGCACGAGTTGTTCATAACGACTGGAACGGAGCAATTGAGCAACACAAATTTGCTCTTACAAAAATTGCAACCCCATGGGTTGTAACAATTGATCAGGATGAAATAATTTCTCCAGAGTTAGCCGAAAGCATCACTCACGAGCTTAAGAACCCTTCAAACGTGGACGGCTTTTACTGCGCCAGAAAATCATGGTATTTTAATAGGTTCATTTGCCATAGCGGCTGGTATCCCGACAAGCTTTTCCGTATATTTAAACCAGAAGGAATAACTATCGGGGGGATTAGGCCGCATGAAGAGCTTCGTCCTAAAAAGAAGGCTGGAGAACTTTCCGGAGATATCATCCATTACCCTTATGAAAATTTTAGCCAGCACCTTGAAAAAATTAACAGCTATACTCAAGACGCGGCCGTAGACCTTTACTCACGCGGTAAAAGAGCCTCGCTCAGCGCAGCTATGAGACATGGGATCGGTAAATTTTTTAAACAGTACCTGCTTAAATTAGGATTTTTGGATGGCCGTGCGGGATTTATTATTGCAATTCACGGTTTCTTTTACACCTTTCAAAAATATATCCGGCTAACCGAACTGGAGCTGAAGGATAAAAAATGATTAATGAAGACAAACCAAAACTTATTGATCTACCCAAAATAGAAGATAACCGTGGAAACCTGACTTTTATTGAAAACAGTCGCCATATTCCCTTTGATATCAAAAGAGTGTACTATTTATATGACGTGCCCGGTGGAGAATCTCGCGGCGGCCATGCTCACAAGGAATTAAGGCAATACATTATAGCTGCTTCAGGCAGTTTCGATGTCATACTGGACGATGGAAAAAACAAAACGACATTTTCACTTAATCGTTCATATTACGGTCTTTATATTCCTAAAATGACATGGCGTGAATTAGAAAATTTTTCATCCGGCTCAGTTTGCCTTGTTTTAGCATCAGAATATTATGACCCGACAGATTACTACTATACTTATGAAGATTTTTTAAAGGCGGTGGATAAACATGATTCAAATTCAATTTCTTGATGTAGGCTGGACCTACAAAACTCTTGCAGCAAAAATGGATGCAGCGGCAAAAAGAGTTCTCGAATCAGGGTGGTATGTATTAGGTAATGAAGTAAAAGCCTTTGAGAAGGAGTTTGCCCTTTATACCGGCGCAAATCACTGCATCGGAACCGGAAACGGACTGGATTCACTGGAACTGTCATTAAGAGCCGCTGGAGTGGGAGTCGGAGACGATGTAATCGTACCGTCAAACACTTTTATAGCCACATGGCTTGCTGTAACCCGCACCGGAGCTAACATTATTCCTGTAGAGCCTATTGAGACTACCTATAATATCGACCCTGAAAAGCTCGAGCAGGCTCTGACTCCTAACACTAAGGCAATTATCCCTGTCCATCTTTACGGTCAACCAGCCGACATGGACCCCATTATGGAGTTTGCTAAAGAGCATTCCCTTTTTGTTGTAACAGACGCAGCTCAGGCCCACGGCGCAGTTTACAAAAACAAAATGATCGGAACTCTCGGGCATGCTGCAGCGTTCAGCTTTTATCCAGGTAAAAACCTGGGAGCATTCGGAGATGGTGGGGCTATCACAACTACTGATGAAGAGATTGCTAAAAAAATTCGTTCAATCGCCAACTATGGCTCATCAGAAAAATATGTACACGATTCTCTTGGATTCAACAGCCGCTTGGACGAACTGCAAGCAGCCTTCCTACGCGTCAAACTTGACGTACTAGACGACTGGAACTGGCGCAGAAGAAATATTGCGGAGATCTATCTTAACGGACTGAAAGATACCCCGTTGATTCTACCTGTTGTACCGGAGTGGGCTCAGCCAATATGGCACCTTTTTGTTGTACGTTGCGAGGGAAGAGAAGGTCTCATTACTCACCTCAAAGAGAATGGTATTCACACAGCAATCCATTATCCGACCCCGCCGCATAAGCAGGGAGCATACAAGCACATGGAACACTTGTCACTGCCGATAAGCGAAGCTATCCACCGCGAAGTTGTGTCATTACCCATAGGTCCACATATGACGGCGGAACAGGCGGAGCATGTTGTAAAGACTATTAACGACTTCTATCACTAATATTGCGCATTCGATCGATCAGGCACAAACTCAAAAAAAAGACCGGCAGAGATAATCTCTGTCGGTCTTTCTCATTTCTTGGAACTACTGATTACTTAAGCTTCGCCAAAAATAAAAGTCTGATGGGAAACCCGGGCTTATTGGTCATTTCGCTCTGAATAACCCTTACGGAATGATAATCAAGAGTACTGCAAAATTCACGAACAGCGACATCCTCTTCTTCTCCTCCAGGGTGTCCTGCGTAAATGGCGAGACAGATAATTCCGCCGACAGCAAGTAGTTTAAGTGAGGAATCAAGAGCTTTCAAGGTCGTTTCCGCTTTTGTCACAACACTCTTATCACTTCCCGGGAGAAATCCTAAATTAAAGACCACAACACTGATCTTGCCGTGATATTTTTTAGGAACAACATCAAGCATATCCTCATGGCCTTGATGAAACAGCTTCCAATTATTAGGAAGACATTCTTCATTAAGCTTTTCACGAGTCTGCTCAATCGCATCCTTTTGTACGTCAAAGCCGAAAACACGCCCGTCACGCCCGACCTGCTGAGCAAGAAAGACAGTGTCATAGCCATTTCCAACAGTAGCATCAATTGCGATAGAGCCGTGATCAAGCACTTCAAGAAGAACACACTTTGCGTATGATAGAATATTATTAAGTATCATTTGATCCCTTTGGAAAGAGGGGTAAGCATTGCTTATGCTAGAAATTTAAATACTTAGAAAGATTACCAGTCTTAGAAAATTGCCGCTTAGTCTTACCAAAAGTTACACTGCCGGAGATATTATACGTAGAAGCCTGCAGATTATCCCAATTAAGAGTCGCTGAACCTTTTGCATCAGTAGGTACAGGCATTCCACTGCTGAAAGAATTAAGCTGAAACTGATTTCCGGCAAGCACAGAATTCAGGTTTACGTCTTCAGCAATAAGACCACCGGGAATCTCTATCTGCTTTGATCTTACTACAAGGCTTCCTGTTTTAGGAGGTCCGCCCCATTTATGGAAACCTACATCAGAAGTTATCTTAACAATACCGCCCAGACCATCTAATTTAGTAACTTTACTCAAATCCACACCACCACTCAGCGTAAGCGATTTAGACTTGAACACCTTTGCAACAAGCACTGGTCCTGTTTTGACTCTAACTTCAACCAGAGGAGAAAGGCCAAATGACATCCCGAATTGTGGAATAGTTATAATAAGCCCTTTGTTAGTAGTAACGTATAAATTGGTTACTTCAAAGGATAAAGGGCCGGCACTTACAAAATCTCCCCACTGGATGGTTGCTTTGGAAACTTTTGCGTCAACCTGCTTAAAGACCTGAGACCATACAACTTCCCAAGGCATAAAAAGGAAAACACCGAGAATCAGACCGGCTAGAAATAAAAAAAACCTGCCAAGTCCCTTCTTGATCGAAAATTTGGGTATAAATTTCATATGAACAGCCTACCTGACAAGAACAATCTGTACATCTGCCAAATCCGGAGTGTCCAGCCTATGATTAATTGAAAAAGAAGTAACTTTAAGCCCCCCGCGGACATGAAAATCACGCATTAGTAAGACTATTTCAGGCATGTTCAAAGATTCAAGAATAACCTGCACCCCTTCCCCTGTGCTGCTGCCGGATTGGAGCGGCCGGAGAGAGGTCAGCCTGTTATCAAGACCTAAATCACGAGTAACCTGCTGAGCTGCGGTCATTGGTTCACGATCAATTAGTGCTCCGCGCGAAGCCTCTCCTACTTTTAGCTGTTCAACAAGCGGTACAGTTTTACTGTATTGCAACTTACTATGAAGGACTGAGCGGGCTTCACTCACCTGACTTTCATGAAAACCGGACCAGATCATAAAAAGCACTAGCGCCCACGCAACAACAAGTGCGGCAAAGAACATCTTTTGCTTTTCAGCAGGCCAATCCTGCCATATAAAAAATCTTTCCAGTTCCATAAAAAAATACCTTTAAAACTATACTCAAATTTTATTCTAAAATTGCATGGATCTTAATTATCAACGATTATACTCAGCTCTCAGGCTAAAATCGATACCATCTTTAATATTGGTAGCCTGCTCAAGAACAAAATTAAACTGACTGGCCGCTGACAATTTTTCCATCATGCCATCCAGATCGTCATAAGTGCTGACTTTTCCTCGAATATTCCCTGAATCAGCCCCAAGATTGAGACTTTCAATTGTAATTCCGGCAGGAGAACTTTCACTTAACACTGCAAGCAATCCAATAACGTCAACACCCTTGTTGCTTCCACCACTTTTAAGCTGATCAAGCTTGAAAAGGATCTTACCATAAGGATCTGAGCCCGGTGCAGGTCCTAATGCTGAGACATACACTTCCTGCAATTTACCACGCCACTCTTTAGCTATATCTTTACTTAACTGCCAACGGTGATACTGACCTACAATAAAGAAAATTCCAATTAAACTTGTAAGAATCGCTGCAATAATAAACGGTTTGAAATCAAGAACGGCACCTTTATCTTCTTTAGCTTTTCCACCTGAATGCAAATTTAATCTGGCCCAGCGAATTTTTTTCTCGTCAAAAATTTTACAAGCCTTTTCAAGGCCAATTTTTTCGGGTTCACCATCAAGGTTCAGCCGTGTAAATCGATTATCAAATTCTTCATCGCCCCCACGAAAATAAGTAAGTTCATCGGCTGCAGCCAGAATACGCACGCCGCCCTGCCCTTTCCAGCTCCATACAGAAAGTCCCTCAGCTACTGCAGCTCTCCAGCATACAGCAAACTCAGAAGTAAGAACCGTCACTTTGGAAAGAACTTCCCGGTGTTGGTCCAAAAATCTGTGTAGAAGATCATGCGAAGTATACCCCAGGACAGCACCTCCAGAAGGACGCAACACTTTAAAACCTGTTGCCTGCTCCGGAAAAGAATAGTTCATCTGCATCAACGTTGCAGATTTGGCATGTCTGGACTTAGTAACGCCTTTAGGTCTGAAAAAGAAAAAAAGCGGATCAGGCAACAACGCAACAACCGGATATTTGTTTTTAGGCCCAGGCCCTTCCGATTCAGAAAGAGTTGTACCATCAAACAACATCCAATGATGTTCTTGCCCTGTAAAAGAAAGTATATATATATGTTTTAATGCGGCCATCTATGGCTCTGTCCTATACCCGTAAGAAAGCTGTTTGTCTATTTATCAGAAGCAGCCAAAGAATTGGCAACTTACCCACTAATTATTAACTTCAGGGAAAGTAACCGAAACATCACTTTGAAATATAAGCTTTGGAGGACGGTTCTGAAAATTTTCAGGTCGTGCAATAATATAACGCTTAATCACCTTGCAACCGCTAGCTTCAGCAGTAACAAGAACTTCAAAATAATTAGACTTTACTGTAAGAAAATTCAACATATCCCTATAAAGGTCCGAGTCCGCCATAATTCCTGCAACGGAAATAACCTGGCTTAAATCTGTAAACCCTCTTGAATCTCTCCAATGAATAATACTGTCTATTTTCGGCCCTAATTCAGGAAAAAAGGCCAGCAAAGTGTCACGAGATACAAAATTAATATTAAGCTTTCCCTCACCCCATACCGTAAATGTATCACCGACCCATTTTCTATTAAAATTACGCCACCCGCTTACAAGCAAAATTTCTTCTGGAGTTTTAAAATTACGATTCGCAGGTTCATATGAAGGTGACTGCGTAGCATAGTAAAGTCTATCCATTTTTTCTAAAGCAGAATTAGTCTTTTTACCAACCCAATTCCCCAAACTTCCAAGCAGTCTGGAAACATCAAGGCCGGTTGGAAGAATACTTTTCATTATGAAAACAATTTTCTTCTGATCTTCCATCTCAGCCAGTTTATTAAAATTTATTTTTCCATTACAAGGTCTTATTGTATAGGAAACACCATTAGACTTCCACTTCTTAGCCCATTTATCTTTAGATGAATCTGAAAACGGAGTTTTATCATCGCGAAGTTGCCTATAAACAAGAGATAAAACCTCTTCTGCAGCAAAATGAGCTTCATATTCTCCGCGCATTCGTGAAGCTTCCGCAGCTCCGCGCGAGCTGACCTCAATCGTCATCAAAGTCAAACTCGAAAGGGCCATAAAAATAACTAGGACAAGAACTAACACAACACCTTTTGATTGCTCATGTTTATTATTCATAGACATAAGGAATCCTTTCAACAATCAAAATATGCTGCCCGTCTTCAAATGACAGATTCAACCGCATGGCCTTTACTTTAGACTTTAAATTCAGAGGCCTTGCTTTGTACTGCATAGCAGAAATCCAGGAATTATCTTTTCCATCTAAAAATTCTAAAGACCATGTGGTCACGCCACGCAAAAGTTGAAATGAACTTTCATATTTAATATCCTTTGAGTGTTCACTTCTACGAACCATATTCCCAGAAAAATCCCAATCCACATTTACAGTGACAGCCCCGTCCTCAAGAAGATTATTTTTAGAGAGTATAGTAAAACCATTACCTTCAATCCCTATCATCCCTCCAATCTCCCTGTTCTGTAAATCACGATGTAGAATACGCCGAAGCGTAAACATGCGAGAAGAAAGGCTGACATTGGAACGCACTACTTCATTGTTTGTTATGGATTGACCCAAAACCATTGCAACCATGCTCATCAGCAATCCTGAGAGCACTAACCCTATCAACACCTCAACAAGCGAAAACCCTGCCTGACGGTGACGAGGACACTGCATTTCAGCAAAACTAGTACTCATCGTTGGTTCCGAGTCTTGTGAGAAACACGGTAGACTTTCCACGCCAAGGTGTAGCCACCGCTCTTTGTCTCTATTAAGTAATAACCGACACCTATTGAAGAAATAGTTTCAAGTCCGACTCTAAAATCTCCTTCGGGAGGCCCGGGCCATGGAATCCATCCAGAAGAAACCATTGCCAGACCATCAGGGTACTTGTGAGCAAGAATATCTTGTGACAGATTCAAAACATCCCATGAATCTTTCGATATTTGAGCCATCAAAGCACTTTGCCGTTGCACTCCTAAAAATGTAATGGAAAGAGTTGCAGCAATTGTCAAAGCAACTATAATTTCTATGAGTGAAAAACCGTTTTTGTCCGGCAAACTACATCTCCACAAATCTTACAGACAATGGGTCAAGAGACAGCGTCACTCCGTCAGCAAAAACAAGTCTGACCTCATCGCTGAAACCTTCGGGATAAATGTAAAATTTTACACCATCCCCGCCAAGTGGCTCTTCATTAAGATGACCGCTGACAACTCTTCCGGGAAGAGCTATTTCATCACCATCCCACTTCACGAGCCCTTTTTCAAAGTTAATATAAAGAGTCTGCTTGGAATCAGTTTCAACAGCTTCAGAGCGCGCTTTATAAATAAAAGCGTTAACGAGATTTAAAGAGTCTTTTTCTTTATTACCCGCAAGGTTAAGATTGGGCATAAGCGTAAACCAGCCTATGCCCACTATTATAAGAACAATTAATAATTCAATAAATGTAAATCCGCTCAAACGGGCTCGCTGTGAATGCTTAGGCATACAAGTCCTTACGAAGAAATCTATTCCCAGCTTCTGATGTCTGCGTCAAAATCTTCTCCGCCATCCATTCCATCAGCGCCAAGAGATATAATTTCGTAGTCGCGGTCTTCTTCACCTGGACTTCTGTAGATATAATCATATCCCCAAGGATCAACAGGAGCAGTGGTGGAATCAAGATACCCACCTTTACGATAGTTGCGAGGAACCGGACGGGTATCGGGCTTTTTAATCAAAGCCATAAGACCTTGTTCAGTGGTAGGATATCTACCTGTGTCAAGTTTATAGAGCTTCAAGGCTGAATCGAGCGCTTTCATATCCATCTTAGCTTTAGTAACTCTTGCTTCGTTAGGTCTATCCATAATTTTAGGAACAAGCATAGATGCCAAAAGGCCTAAGATAACAATAACAATCATCAATTCAATAAGACTGAATCCACGCTGATTCTTATTAATTTCTAAAACACTTTTTTTTCTTTCTTTCATTTTAGCCTCAACTTTAAAAATGTAAAATTAACCTATTAATTAATATCCCGAATATCTATTTTTCCGGCCTCAAGAGATTTCCATTTCAAAGGAGAATCCTTCGAAATTCCTAAACGGCTTGGAACCATACCGCGTGACCTGAAATAATCATCCGGCCTTGCGACTTTATTCCACCAAAGGAAATACCCCTTACTTGGTATAAACCTACAATATAACCGTTGAAATTCACGTTGCGCAATTGGTTCAGCCAAAATAAAAGAGCGCCCTCTTTCAGAAAAAGAATAATCGTTACCAACGCTAACATTTTTCCAATCTGCAAGATCCTGAATCCCTTCAAGGGGTTCCCCGGTAACAGACGAGTAGTATCGCATCTCTCCATCAATGTCATTAACCCGAAAAGCTTTCGCAGATGGGGACTTTGAGACTTCAATTACTACAGGTTTGAAAAAGACTTTTCGTGAAAGCCTCTTTCGAGGAGAAATATATGATACAACCCCATTTTTTAATTTAAAATTCTTCTCACTTTCACTATATGCAGACCGGACTCTCTGCGCGACATCCCAGCGAAAACGCTCTCCGGTTTCTGTTGTTATATCAAGATACGGCCCGTCAGATTTAACGGATGAAAAAGGCCCGCCTTCAATTTTATTCCTAAAGATTTGAACTCCCTTGAGCGGACTCCACATAATGAGCTCACCAGTGACATCGACTGCCATCAAAATTCCTTCCTCATCGGAAAAAGAAAGCGTAAGCGGCTCCCGAATAAATCGGTGAATCTGTGTAAAAGGACCAACAGGAGGACCAACCCACAACCTGCGTGCTTTATCAATTACAGCAAGCCACGAACCTTTAGGAGAAACGGCAAACTTATTGATAGTACTGTTAACATCAGCCGTTAAAACCCGTGAACAGGTTTTAACGTTAAAAACTTCCACAAAAGGATTATTTCCTGATGTTGCAGCTAAAACCGGAGAATCAGGGAACCATGAAATATCGTTAACAGGGTCAGAAGAGGTTTGGACAGCAGAGCAACCAGGGCCTCCATAGATTCTGATAAGTCCGTTCTTAAAGCCTTCCGCAAGAACATTTTCCTTTTGAACAAGAACTGTTACATTTTCAGCTAGATTAACAATTTCATTGCCTTCGCTAAGCTGTACATAATAGTTTCCGGTCATTCCTTCAGGAGGACGATTGTAAATACTGTCTAATGATGAATATTGCTGGGAAGCAGAAAACTGTACCAGTTCGGAAATAGTATCTGGTTTATTCCCGATAAGGTGAGCAACATCAAGGCTGTCATCGGAAACAACAGTGGGCTCCCCTGGAGTCTGAGTAGATTTTCCGGGACCGAAACATCCTGAAAAAACAATCATTAAAGATATTATAAAAAATAAAGCAAAATTTTTTTTCATTTTTATCCGTCTGTCCTTTAATTCGATAAATCACCAGAAACTTGATAACGGTTCTAAGGGAGTACATATAAAAGTCAAGTCCGATCTAAAACTGCCCCTTGCTCATAAGGCGGTATTACGGCAAAACAACTCATCACACTTATTTAAAAAGAATAACCTCAAGCAGGCCGCATGAGAAGCAATCATAACAAATTAGAATCCGATAAAAATCTCAGTTATAGAGAAACCCTTCATAGTTTTTGCGAAAAAATATTCAGCTCAACTAAAAACGGGGGATGGCGACTGCCGCTTCTGGCTGTCTTCTATATATTCGCGTACATCCTTTTTGATTTAAACGTAGACGATCCTATCCGGCATTATATTTTCTGCATAGTTTTAGTAGTTTCCAGTCTCTATTTTTCATGGCGTATCGGGGGTAGAGAAACCATGACTTACGTTGGTTTCTTTAATATCTTCTTTGCTTTCATTTTTTCACGCCTACTTTATATGACGGGGAAATTCTCTTCAAAATTATTTTTAAGCCGCTCTTTCATGGTCTTATATGTCATAACCGTCATTTTCATGTTTATAATGACTAAACGAAAATCCCCAGCAGATGCAGAAAAAATTGCCAGAGAGAAATCAATTAAAGAAGAACAGCAAAAACGCAGACAGCTGGAACTCATGGTAGCCACTGAAAAACTCACTGGAGACATGATAGTACAGGCAAATATGGTTAAGGATGAATTGATGGTTCTTCAAAATTCTTGGAAATCACAAATTCATACAATAATCAACGACCTTCCAAAAGTGAAAGAAAGGGAACTGTATAACCAGATTGTAACTCCTTTTGAAGAAAGCATAATCGAACATTTACGGGGACTTGAAAACAGATTATCATTTAAACCGCAATTAATACCCCTTGACGAACTGGCTGAGCTACTTAAAGAAAACTTAGAAAATGACCAGAAAAAATTCCAAAAAAGGCTTGAAGCCTCCTTCGATTTTACCGGCTGGAAAGGAAGAGTAGAAGAAATTTTCATTGATCGGTATAAGACATGGGAGATACTGCTAAATCTTTTGCGAAACAGCCAGACTGCAATGGAACTGCGGCAGATAGAACTGCTACGCCAAAGAAGTAATGAATTTAAAACATACGTTCCCAGACTTGCTGTAATTGCGGATGTTGTTGACAAAAACGCGCGAATAAGAATTACGGATACAGGTGGCGGCATTGTAGATGACAATCTGCAAGATCTTTTTAAAAAAGCGGTTCCTTCATCCAAACGAAAGGGAAAGGCTATGGGACAGGGAACTCTTTTTGTAAAATTTTTCGGAGATAACATGGGATTTGAAATCTCAGCTTCAAACACTGACTCTCTTGGCTCAAAAGGCCTAGAAGTTTGTATACTTATACCTCTAGGGACATTCGGTCCCGCAGGGGCTTTTCCCGCAGGAGAAACAGCATGAGTCCGGTTCAGGAACAACTTTTTTTTGTATTAGCGGATGATGATCCACGATTACATGAATATACGGTTTCGATTCTTCGTGAGGCAGGATTACTTGAAAAACATGAATCCTTTTATGACCCGATTTCTTTTCTGGCCTTTTTAAAAGAGTCAGAAGAAGAACCGGATGTAATCCTGCTTGATGTTCACTTTGAAGGATCAGGGTTAAGCGGAGTTGAAATACTTCCCTTTATCCGTGAAGAATATCCTTATATTCCTGTTATTCTACTGACAGGAATGGACGCTGAAGCAACTGACGAAGCGCAGTCTGATGTTTTCACTTTTTTCATACCAAAACCTGTTACTGAAGATCATCTCCTCAGAATGCTGCACTTTTACCTAGGCAAAAGTAAAAAAAGTGCAGAGAGAATCAACAGCCTCATTAATGAGATGGAAGAGGTTAAAGGATATCACCTGCTTCTGGAACAAGAAGTCGAAGAACTCCAGACCGAACAGCGCAGGCTTGAGTCTATTTCTAAAGAAGGCAAATCAAATGGTAAGGGATTTGAAAAAATTTCAGAGATTCTGGAATCCCTTCTTACCAAAAGCGAAGCATTGCCCAGTTTCATTGAAGACCTCGAAAAACTTTACTCTACACAGTTCAAGCTGTTTAAAAAAGTTATTGAAACTCTCATAAGGTTTGATGTGCAAGACTCCGGAACTCCGGGTATGAATATCCATAAGGTACAAGGTACCCAAAATGTATTCAGTGCAAGATTGTCGCGAAAAGTCCGCCTTTTCTATTATAGCTCAGCCAAGACAGCCAGAAAAAGATTAATAAGATTAGATATTTATCATGATACTAAGGGGATGGACAAGTGGATTAAAAACAACTACCATTCTTACGCTGAAATTGAAGAATAGAAATCATGAATCAAACAGTTTTTCAGAACAGATAAATAACTGCAGGATATTGACTGAACATGGAGCTTAAAAACACTAAATTTCCGGCATGGATATGGCCGCTCGTTTTCGGACTTGCGGTTGCATACTTTGCTTCTTCGTATATCCCATTGCCGGCGCCTACAGCTCCGATTATGGGAGAATCTTTCACAACATCTGCGGTCGATAAAATAGCTAAAGAATCATCTGTAATCCTTGAACACAACATTTTAGGTCTTGATAACCCTGCTGAAATTCAAAAAAAAGCAACCGTAACACCAAGCACATGGGCACTTGTCGGTATATTGACCGGCGAAGTGGATATGGCTGTATTTAGAATAAAGAATGAAACTATTATCATGCGTGAGGGGGAAGAGCACGAAGGATGGACTCTTGCGGAAATTAAACCTCAGTATGTTCTCTGGAAATTCGGGCGCGAAGAAAAGAAAATTGCCATGTGGGATCAAGTCCAAAGTTTAAAGCTGGTTCGTGGTAAAACTAATAAGCTGGTTATTGATAAAACAGAAGCTTCTGCGGTGCTAGATGATCCTAATGCGTTTCTCAGTCAGGCTCTTTTTAAGCCGAACTCTCATAACGGCAAAACTCAAGGATTCCGTATTACGAACATCAAGCGTAATTCGATGCTTCGCAAACTCGGACTTGAAGATGGTGATGTTCTGATGCGTATCAACGGTGAAATGATCACCGGCCCCACCAAGCTTCTTCAGGTATACGGGTCCATGGCTGGCGCATCTGCAATCTATATTGATGTGGAACGTAAAGGCCAAATTTTATCACTCGTTGTGGAACTCAAGTAGGAATTTTAGCATAAATGCCGACTTATCAATATAGAGCCGTAACAAATTCAGGCAAGAAAACGAAAGGATTTGTTGAAGCCTCCTCTCAGTCAAAAGCTTTTGCAACATTGCAAGGCAAAGGACTCATGCCCCTAAGGCTGGAGCAGGTTAAATCCAATCAGGGTAAAACTTCATCCTCCAAGTCATTCACATCATCACTGACAATCGGTGGTAAAATAAGACTTGGGGAATCTTTTTATTACCTAGGGATATTAATACAAAGCGGAACAGCTTTAGCTCAATCACTGGACATGATGTCCCGCATGACATCAGGCTTTGCAAGCCGTATATGGATGGAAATCAGAGACGCTGTTCAATCAGGAGAAAGCTTTTCCTCCTGTCTGGATAAATACCCGAAGCTCTTCCCTCCTGTATATGTCGGGATGGTTCAAGTTGCCGAATCAGTTGGTAAACTTGGTGATGTTCTGGAAAATATTGCCAAGTATGAAGAAGAACGCGCAGAGGTCAGCGGCAGACTCATGACCGCCATGGTTTATCCATGTGTAATCCTGCTGATAGGACTCGGCGCTGTTTATTTTCTACTTTCCGAAGTTCTTCCAAAAATTACCGGAATTTTTCAAGCTTCAAAGACTGACCTGCCAACATCCACCAAAATAGTTGTGGCCCTCGGCAATACTCTTGGTGACCTTGGAATCATGGCTCTTATTGTCCCTGTTGTAATAATTTTTGCTTTAATAAGCGCATACAAATCAGTTCCGTCTTTCAGAGAAAAAGTTGATGCGATGCTCTGGAAACTTCCTCTGGTTCAAAAAAGCACTCTTGCCCGTTTCTCAGGAATATTAGGATTCCAGCTGGATTCTGGAATACCACTTGTTCAGGGAATGGAAAGTTCCGCTAAAGCTGTAAAGTCATCATTTTTCAAGAAAAAAATTGCAGAAGCAAAAGAAGAAGTCGCCACAGGGCGAACTTTAAGCGCCGTTTTTGCAGAACAAAAAATCTACCCCGACATCTACATATTAACTCTCACCGCCGGACAAAAATCAGGGCAGCTCGGCAAGTTTCTGCAACGCATGGGAACCATTTTCGAACGCGATGTAGATAACTTTATGAAACGAGTCGTTGCTCTTGCTGAACCAATGCTTTTGCTGTTCATCGGTATGCTCATAGCTTTTATCGTTGTCGCAATTATGGGCCCGATTTTCGACCTGACGACTCTCGTACAATAGGAATTTCAAAAATGACGGATAAACAATTGTCTGACTTCATTAAGCGTGGCCGCGAGGTTTTAGCTATTGAAGAGCAAGGGCTTGCAGCCATACGTAAGAATCTGGATCTAAACTTTGCAAAGGCTGTTGAGATGCTGGCCGCATGCAAAGGCCGCGTAATAATAACAGGGCTTGGTAAGTCCGGCCTTGTCGGCCGTAAAATCGCTGCGACCATGTCCAGCACTGGAACTCCTTCCTTTTTCCTGCATCCTGTTGAAGGAGCGCACGGAGATCTGGGAATGGTGAGACCGGATGACGTGGTCATAGCGATATCCAACAGCGGAGAAACGGACGAATTAAACTCTCTGCTTCCGGCAATCCGTTCCTTTGAAACTAAAATTATTTCTATTACTTCCAACAGCAACTCAACAATGGGCTATCTTTCCGATGTCGTAATTGAATCGAAAGTTCCTTGTGAGGCTTGTTCACATGGTCTAGCTCCTACATCCAGCACCACTGCAGCCTTGGCGCTTGGTGACGCATTAGCTGTCTGTCTGATGGATCACAAAGATTTCAACAGCATCGATTTTAAAAAATTCCATCCAGGCGGAACCCTTGGACGCAGGTTGACTCTTTGCATAAGCGAACTGATGCACACAGACAATGTTCCGTCCGCTCCTGACAACAGTTCCTTGTCTGAGGCTTTAAGTATTCTTGATGAAGGAAAACTAGGACTTGTTGCTCTTACTTCGCAAGAAAACAAACTGTCTGGAGTCATTACCGACGGCGATATCCGCAGGTTAGTATGTTCCGGCAAACTAAACCCGACTGATCAGGCCTTTGAAGTTATGGCTAAAAACCCACTGAGGGTAACACCGGACATGTCCGCGGCTCAAGCGCTTGATTTAATGGAAGCTAAAGAGATTACAGTTCTTCCCGTTGTAGATGAAGAAGGAAAAATTTCAGGCATGATCCATCTCCATGATCTGCTTGGCAAAGGCAGACTCAAATTTGCGGAAAACACGAGAGGGTAAACCTGCATGTGTGGTATCGCCGGACTTATTGATTTTTCCAAAAGCACAAATTCTGAGCAGCTATGCCAACTGGCGCAGAGAATGGGCCATGCCCAACGTTCAAGAGGGCCGGACGGAGCAGGACAATGGGCTGATCCAAAATCAGGCATAGGACTCGACCACCGCCGTCTTGCTATTATAGATCTGACTGAAGAGGGCATTCAGCCTATGATCAGCAGCTCTGGACGCTTTGTGATAGTCTTTAACGGAGAAATTTATAACTACCGTACTCTGCGTGAACAGCTTGAAAAAGCAGACTCATTCCAAGGTTGGAGAGGACATTCTGACACTGAGGTAATGCTCGAGGCAATCGAGCAGTGGGGACTTGAAAAAGGGCTTAAATCTTTCAGCGGAATGTTTGCCATAGCTCTCTGGGACCGTGAAAAACGTAAACTTTTCCTTGCCAGAGATCGTATGGGCGAAAAACCTCTCTATTACTCCAAACAAGAAAATACCTTTCTTTTCGGTTCTGAGCTTAAAGCTCTCATGACTTATGACGGCTTCAATAAAAAAGTCGACCGTAACTCTCTTTCATCATACCTGCGCTATCACTATGTTCCGGCTCCTTATACTATTTTTGAAAATGTTCATGTACTTATGCCGGGCACATGGATATCCGTTTCCCATGATGGAATTATTTCTAAGCCAAAAGAATACTGGTCACTACTCGACTGCGCACATGAAGCCGAAAATAAAATATTCACAGCTCCTGATGCGGATATCATCGACACTTTAGAAGACTTACTCCTGAATGTAATTGAACGTGAAATGATTGCGGATGTCCCGCTGGGAGCGTTTCTATCAGGCGGAATTGACTCTTCACTCATAGTATCACTGATGCAGCAATGCGCCCTATCGCCCGTCAAAACATTCACTATAGGATTCGACGACAAAGCATACAATGAAGCAAAAGACGCAAAACTGGTAGCCCAGCACATCGGAACCGAACACACCGAGCTATACGTTTCCCCCAAAGATGCGCTTGATATTATCCCATCTATCGCTAAAATATGGGATCAGCCTTTTTCAGATGCCTCACAGATTCCGACTCTTCTGGTTTCGCGAATGACCCGTGAACATGTGACCGTTGCTCTTTCAGGTGATGGCGGAGATGAGCTTTTTGCTGGATACAACCGCCATTTTCGCGGGTGCTCTTTATGGAAAAAACTCGAATATATCCCCGTCTCATTGCGCTCAATTATGGCTGAAGCAATCTTGCAAATTTCACCGGAAAGTTTGAACGAACTATTCGCCATGCTCGAACCTATTATACCGGAAAAACTACGTATGCGACTGCCCGGCCAGAAGTTGCATAAACTGGCCAATGTTATGGACGCGGATTCAGCTTCAGATTATTACACAGCACTCACTTCTAACTGGTTGAATCCTGAAACTACAGTTATGAGCGGTCGTGAAATAGTAAGCCCGTTCCAAAATTACTCCATGCAACCAAGCACAAAAAACCTTACTGCGTGGATGCAATTCATGGACGCCGCAACCTATCTGCCAGATGATATCCTGACCAAAGTTGACCGTGCGGCAATGGCTGTAAGCCTTGAAACAAGAGCCCCATTCCTTGATCACGAAATAGTTGAATTTTCTCAGCGTTTGCCCATGCATCTCAGAATGCAAAGCGGTCAGAGCAAATACGCGCTGCGCAAAATTCTATATAAATATGTACCTAAAAATTTAATTGAACGACCAAAAATGGGATTCGGTATCCCCATCGACAACTGGCTGCGTGTACCTTTACGCGGTTGGGCCGAAAATCTTCTTTCACCTGAACGGTTGGCGGATGACGGCTACTTTAACGGACGGACTGTGCGAAAAGCATGGCAAGAACATCTGAGCGGAGAAAAAGACAACCATTATAGAATCTGGAATATTTTAGTATTCCAGTCTTGGATGGATGAATGGGATGTTTCATGAAAGTAGCTGTTATAGGTGGATACGGACCATCGCTTATAAATTTTAGAGGCTCCATGCTCCGCGCCATGAAAAGCGCAGGACATGAAGTTTATGGAATTGCGCCCAAAGACAACCCCGATGTGCCTGAAAAACTCGCTGCAATGGGTGTTGGATATATCCCAGCCTCCATCAAACGTACCGGAATGAACCCCGTAAGAGATGCATTCACCGTGTACTCTTTATTTAAAATTTTACGAACCGTTAAGCCTGACGTTGTACTTTCGTACACTATCAAACCTGTCATCTATGGTTCTCTGGCGGCTAAACTCGCCGGAGTTCCTTCTATTTTTTCTATGATCACCGGACTCGGGTACGCCTTCGGAAAAACGGAAGGCAAACGAGCTTTGCTCTTCAAGCTAGTCAAAAATATGTACCGTTGCGGGCTCGCCTTGAATAACGGTGTCATGTTTCAAAATCCCGATGACCGGAATCTTTTTATTGAACTGGGAATAATCAATAAAAACAAACCGACTTTTATTACAAACGGCTCAGGAGTAGACCTTGATCATTTCTGCACCCTGCCGGTGAAACATGACCAACCTATTTTTCTGTGCATCTCACGACTGCTGAAAGAAAAAGGCGTGCGTGAATTTGCTCATGCTTCAATGCACCTTAAAAAAAAATATCCTCAGGCTCAATTTCGGCTTGTCGGGCCGCATGACCACGGTCCTGATTCAATAAGTGAACAGACTGTTAATAAATGGAAATCCGGCGGAGTTGAGTGCATCGGCCCTGTAGATGATGTTAGGAATGAATTGGAAAACTGCTCCGTATATGTGCTCCCTTCTTACAGAGAAGGAACTCCCCGATCGGTACTTGAAGCCATGTCTACAGGCAGACCGATTGTCACCACGGATACCCCGGGATGCCGCGAAACAGTAGTTGACGGTGATAACGGATTTCTGATTCCTGTAAAAAATGTTCCGGCTCTTGAGGCTGCAATGGAAAAATTTATTACCACACCAGAACTTATTCGCACCATGGGCAGTAAAAGCTGTGACCTTGCAACAGAAAAATATGATGTTAACAAGGTCAACGCGACCATAATGAAAGCGATGGAACTCTAACTCATGACACTTAAGAGAACATTTGACCTTGTCGTGGCGATTCCGGCCTTTATAATATTTTTACCGATTCTGGTAATTCTTGCTGTTGCTATTTATCGCAAAATGGGCGGCGGAATATTTTTCTTGCAAAGAAGACCAGGACTGCATGGCAAACCTTTTAATATCCTCAAATTCAAAACCATGTCCGATGCTAAGGACAATGACGGCAATCTGCTTCCTGACTCAATGCGACTCACAAGATTCGGACGCTTTCTCCGTTCATCATCACTTGATGAGTTACCGGAACTGGTAAATGTTATTCTCGGTGATATGTCACTTGTAGGGCCGCGACCTTTACTGATGCAATACCTTAAGCGCTATACTCCCGATCAGGCTAGAAGACACGAAGTTCTTCCCGGGATTACAGGATGGGCACAGGTCAACGGACGTAACGCCATTTCATGGGATGATAAATTTAAACTTGATGTCTGGTACGTAGACAATCACACTGTTTTACTGGACATAAAAATACTTTTCATGACGGTTGGACGCGTATTCAAAAGAGAAGGGATCAGTCAAACTGGGCACGCCACAGCTGAAGAATTTATGGGAAATAAAGATTAGCCTATTACTTTGCAGGAATTATATATGAAAAAAATTATTATCATAGGCGCCGGTGGACACGGTCAGGTTGTAGCAGATGCCTTGATGCTGATTAACGGAGCAGAACCTGTTGCTTTCTTGGATGAAAATCCAGCAATAATCGGGGAAAAGATACTTGGAATACCTGTTCCAGGCGGAAATACGCATCTTTCAAAAATTAAACATGACGGTGTCGTCATTGCACTTGGTAACAACAAACTTCGTAAGCGTATTTTTGAAGAACTAACTGCAGCAGGCGAGATCTTGTTCACAGTTATACATCCTTCAGCAATTATTTCTCCAAGTGTAAAAATCGGAGCTGGGAGCATGATCCTTGCCGGAGCCGTGATCAATACTGGGGCTGAAATAAAAGAGAACACAATCATAAACACCAACAGCACCATTGAACATCACAATATTATCGGGCCTCATTCTCACGTAGCTCCAGGCGCAACTCTAGGCGGAGAAGCGGTTGTTGGTGAAGAATCTATGGTCGGAATAGGTGCAACAGTTTTACCACGTGTAACGATTGGCAACATGAGCATGCTTGGCGCAGGATCTACTGCTACAGGCAATATTGCAGATGGGATCACCGCTGCAGGAATCCCTGCCAAGAGACTGAAATTTCAATCAAAATAAACATATTTACATAATCATTACAAACACTTCTCTCCATTTAACCATATACTGTACTAAAGCTCAAAATTGTAATATCAGACCCATTGTTATCTAAGAATAATATACTCAAAGGAAGCGCACAAAGTGTCCGCAAATAATAAAGATCGCATATATTTATCTCCCCCGCATATGGGTGGAACTGAAAAAGATTTCGTCCAGCAAGCTTTTAACAGTAATTTTATTGCCCCGTTAGGGCCGCAAGTTAACGGATTTGAGCAGGACTTTTCTAACATATCCGGTCTTGCACACTGCGCTGCTCTCTCCAGCGGAACCGCAGCCTTACACCTTGCACTCAGAATCCTGGGAGTTGAAAAAGGTGATGTGGTCATTGCTTCATCGCTGACATTTATCGGGAGCGTTACTCCTGTAAAATTTCTCGGAGCAGAGCCATGCTTTATTGATTCTGATTACAAATCATGGAATATGGACCCTGAGCTTTTAGAGCAAGCCGTTGATCATTATATTTCTATCGGTAAAAAACCTAAAGCTGTCGTTCCAACGGACCTCTACGGACAATGCTCTGACTATGACCGTATTCTGGAAATTTTGAAACCACATGATATTCCACTGGTCGTAGACGCAGCTGAATCTGTCGGCGCAATGTACAAAGGTGAACATGCCGGCAAACGCGCGCTCATGGCTGCTTACTCTTTTAACGGCAATAAAATTATTACCACTTCCGGTGGAGGCTTGCTCGCATCTGACAATAAAGAATACATTGATCGTGCACGCTGGCTTTCCCAACAGGCAAAAGAACCTCTGCCTTACTATGAACACAATGAAATAGGGTACAATTACCGCATGAGCAACGTTGTCGCAGCGATTGGACGAGGACAGCTTGAAGTACTTGCAGATAGAGTTACACGTAAACGTGAAATTTTTGATTACTATGAAAATGCACTTGCAGACTGTTCCGGTATTTCATTTATGCCGGAAGCAGAATATGGCAAATGCAACCGTTGGCTGACTGTTATATTAATAGACGAGAATAAATTCGGAGCAACTCCTGACCAGATCCGCATAGCCCTTGAAAAAGAAAATATTGAATCACGCCCAGTATGGAAACCTATGCATATGCAACCTGTATTTGCTGACTGCAAATCTTTCGGTGGAGAAGTAAGCGAATACTTATTTGCAAAGGGATTATGCTTGCCTTGCGGTACAGCTATGAACAAATCCGATCTGGACAGGACAGTTGAATGCGTAAAAAAATGCGGAAAATAAAGAATGATTAATAATCTGCGTAATATAAATTTTTATTTAATGGTTCTTTTGGACCTTTTTATTTTCGGTGTTGCTTTCTATGGAGCGTATCTTTTTCGCTTTGATTTTGCACTGCCCGAATATGCACAGACTCAATTTTTAGCTATTTTAAAATATGCTGTAATAATTAAATTTTCTGTATTTTTGGGCCTTGGACTATACAAAGGGATGTGGCGATATACAGGACTTCGTGACCTCTGCCGTATTATTGAAGCAACATTTCTCCAATCTTTGATTCTGGTGACTCTGGTCCTTTACAAATTCGGATTCGGAGGATTTTCACGCGGAGTTTTCATAATAGACTGGATGATTACTATTTTCATGATCGGAGGAGTAAGAATTCTCATTCGAGCTTTCTATTCCTTCCATGAGGGCAATTCATTACAATTATCTGCGGACTCATGCCCCGGCGACGGGCGCAATGCCCTTATTATAGGTGCAGGCAGAGCAGGAGAAAAAGTTGCCCGTGAAATAATGGGAAGCGGCCAACTGAAATTCACCCCAATAGGCTTTATTGATAGTGACCGCAGCAAACGCGGCAGAACTATCCACGGAATACCTGTACTTGGAGGACTTGAAATTCTTCCTGAAGTTATAGAAAGAAGATGCGTAAGTAATATTCTTATTGCCGTCGCTGAAGCCTCCGGTCCTCAAATGCGTGAAATTATTAACGCATGCAAAGCTACAAAACTTCCGTATAAAATCCTTCCAGGAATGGATGAAATTATTAATGGGAAAGTAGGCATCAAATCTCTACGCGATGTCAGCTATCAGGATCTTCTGGGCAGATCACAGATTCAATTGGATACAACCAGTATCAGCAATTATATTTCAGGAAAAACAGTTTTAGTCACAGGCTGCGGAGGCTCTATCGGCTCTGAACTTGTCAGACAGGTCGTGCGCTTTAATCCAGCAAAACTGATTCTAATTGATGCAAGTGAACCCAATCTTTATGATATACAAATGGAACTGCACCACGAGCTTAAATTTCATAAATATGTTACAGTTCTCGGTTCTGTTCAAAACGTAAAATTACTTGATAGAACTTTTAAGGAACATAAACCGCATACAGTTTTTCACGCGGCAGCATATAAACACGTTCCTATGGTTGAACGTAATCCTTGGCAGGCAGTTAATAATAATATTTGCGGAACAAAGAATGTAATGACCATGGCTGACAAGCACGGTGTCGACAGATTTGTTATTGTCTCAACTGATAAAGCGGTCAGACCTACAAATATTATGGGCGCGTCCAAAAGAGTAACTGAACTACTCATGCGTCTTTTCCATCATTCTAAAACGACCTTCATGGCTGTCAGATTCGGTAATGTTGTAGGTTCATCAGGTTCGGTTGTTCCTCTTTTCCGCAGGCAAATTGAACACGGCGGACCGGTCACGGTTACACATCCGGACGTGACTCGTTACTTCATGTCCATATCGGAAGCAGCTCAGCTTATACTGCAGGCCGGAGTAATGGCTGAAGGCGGAGAAATTTTCATTCTTGAAATGGGAATGCCTGTTAAAATTGCAGACATGGCCCGCGACTTGATCAAGCTTTCCGGTAAAGAACCGAACAAAGATATCGAAATCATTTTCACAGGGCTCCGTGAAGGGGAAAAACTTTACGAAGAACTGATCACCGAAGGTGAAGATATTGTTCGCACCGAGCATGAAAAAATCATGGTTCTGAAAGCGATGGAAAACGATATTGAATCTTACGCCTCCGAACTGGATTCCCTGCTTCAAAAGCTGGCAGACGCGGCTCATGAGTTTGACGGAGAGAAAGTCCGCGCGGTGCTACATGAAACTGTTGCTGAGTTTGATGAGGAAGGCTAAAAATTAAATGCTGTTTAACTCTCATATCTTTATCCTGTTTTTTCTACCGATTGTATTTGCTTTCTATTTCCTGTTGCGTGGATTTAAACTACATTTTGCAGGTAAACTCTTTTTAGTCCTTGCATCATTTGTTTTTTATGCATGGTGGAAAACTGAATACCTTTTTTTACTCAGCGGAACTATTATTTGGAACTTTATGATGGCTGAGGCCATGCACCGCTGGCGCAGCAAAGTTTTATTGTCTTTGGCTGTATGTGGAAACATTTCTGTACTTACCTACTTCAAGTACAAAAACTTTTTTTTCGACAATATTTCCGGCCTGATCGGGGTTCCCTCAATAAGTGAAAAGATTATTATCCCGCTAGGGGTAAGTTTTTATACTTTTCAGCAAATATCCTTTTTGGTTGATACATATCGCGGCAAAGCCATAAGAAGTAATCTATTAGACTATACCTTATTTGTTTCTTTCTTTCCGCAGCTCGTCGCCGGACCGATCAGTTATCAACATGAAATCACACCTCTTTTTAATTCTCCTGAGGCTGGCAAATTAAATTATCAGAATACAGGACAAGGCTTCTTCCTCTTTAGCATGGGACTATTCAAAAAAGTCGTTATTGCTGACTCACTCGCACCTTATGTCCAAACCGGATTCGATAAAGCTTTAGCCCTCCCTTTTTGGGATTCTTGGGCTACAAGCCTTGCTTACACTTGCCAGCTTTACTTCGATTTTAGCGGTTATACTGATATGGCATTAGGATTAGGATTACTTTTTAATATAACCCTTCCCAACAATTTCAACTCCCCATATAAATCACTTAATATTCAGGAATTTTGGAGAAGATGGCATATAACTTTAGGCAGATTTGTCCGCGATTATATTTATATACCATTGGGAGGAAGTCGCAAAGGAAGCTATAGAACACTGACAAACCTTTTCTCATCATTCCTTTTAATCGGGCTATGGCATGGCGCTGGCTGGAACTTCGTATTATGGGGAGGACTACATGGTATTGCCATGGTAGTTCACAGAATATGGCAAAACCTTGGAGGTAGGCTCCCTGCCTACGCAGGATGGCTTCTAACTTTTCTATACGTAAACGCATGTTGGGTACTGTTTAGAGCCACAACAACATATGATGCTATTAAAATATACAAAGGAATGCTGGGCGTGATCAACATAGGATTTTCAACAGCACTTACCCTTACTGATGACTTTATACAGCTGGGAGTATGCATAGGACTTATAGCTTTTACAGTTCTTTTTAAAAACTCTGTAGAAATAGCTCACTCAATGAAATTTTCTTTTAAAGAATCTGCACTGGCAATAGTTTTCTTTCTAGTTGCTTTTATAAAGCTCTACTCGCATCAAACATTCCTCTACTTTGATTTTTAATATGACTAAACGCAAATGGACTATATGCACTATCTCAATGCTTGCTACGCTTGTAATAAGCCTAATCATCACTGTTAATCTTATTATTGATCCTTACGGGGAATTCAGGCTGATCGAAGGGGATTATAACAAGCTCAAACTTAAAGCTGAAAAGACAACAGCTTTACAAGTTGCATCAGAACTTAATGATGGAAAATACGCACTTGTATTTGGAAGCAGTAGAACAATGCTTCTATCATCTGAAATTATGGGCGAACCGATCTTAAATTTCAGTACATCCATATACAACAATCCAGGTGATATTCTTGCTCTTTTAAAGATGCTGAGTAAAAAACAGCTCGCGAATGTTACTAATATATATTTTTTAGTTGATATCAACGGTTTCCACTACACGGCTACAGCCCCAGAGATGTCCAGCAAATGTAGGCTATTTCTGGAAACACTTAGAAATATAGGACCCGAAAAAATAGAAGATGCATGGAATTGCTTAGTTGCGAATAATCAACAATACGGAAATGATAATTTTCCTAACAATATCGATAGCTACGGAACTCTTCATAAAGTAGGTGCCCCTTTCAAGGCAAAAGATCCTTTTTTTTCAAGCCACTTTGTCACACCTTATTACCTTAAGTCTTTGAGAAATATTTCTATTTTTTGTAAACAAAATAAAATTAAAACATTATATTTTACTACCCCATGGTTCCAACCTTTCGTTCAAGAACAACAAAATAAAATCAATTCCATCTTGGATAAAGCAGCTACTGCATCTGGAGGCTTGTTAAATTTTCAGCTGAGAACTAATCTAACGGGCAATACTACTCTATTTTATGATCCGTCTCACCTTAATAAAAAAGGACTTATTAAGTTTATTAAAATTTTAAATCTAGCAGCCTCGCCATCTATTCCTGATTCTTTTTCAGTATTACAAACTAACGTTGACTACAAAAATATAACTTTTAAATACCTTAAAAAAAAAATTGATGAAAAAAATTCCCCGCAAATCAATTCATTTTTTTTCCTAACGCTGCTTCAAGCTGGACGAAAAGATTTATTCCTTAACTTTTATGACAATGCACAATCTTTTCATATCAATAAGAAAGACATTATAGCTGATGCATTCGTGCTTGCTCAGCCAGAACAACTCAAAATCCTTCTAGAAAACGGAAGGGATTTAAGCCAATATATAAACTTTGGCTTATTCAAAGCAATTATGTCTGGCAATCTTGGCATGGTGAAAAACGCAATATTACTCGGGGCAGACATAAACAACAAAGGCCCGCAAGATGTTACGCCTTTACAAATAGCAATTATGTTTTCTCCTGATATAAACATAATTAAACTTCTTCTTAATAGTGGAGCTTCACCAAACTACATCAATACAACTTCGACTTACATTACATACCTTAATGATTCACCCTTTACACTTGCATTGAGATGTAAAAATAAAGATATTTTTAATTATCTAGTATCTCATTTTTCCCAAAGTCCTTTAGCGCAACATGCTATCTTGCTTAAAAAACTGCAAACAAATCCTAACAATTGTGAATTATACAAAAAATGTTTAAAACTCCATAAAAAATATTATAAATCAGATAATTTAATTACAGCCGTAATTGTTAAGCCTATAAACAATAAATACTATCTTAAAATTGAAAATGGGATAGCAGTTCTTCATTTAGGAGCAGTTAAATATAAACTTACTCAAATTGAAGCATATCTCTTCAGTAATTTTGAAACAGGCCAGCGAATTGAATCTCTTATGACTAAAACGTTTACCCATTTAACAAATCGAGAAATTTCCGAGTCAGCAGAGGATACTGCAATATTAAATACTATTACCCAAGAACTTAATTTAATGATCCCAATATTAGTCAAAAATAATGCAATAAAATTGCTACATTAATTTTTAACACTTGCTCAAGTTGACAGTTTGTTCAGAATAACCTAACAAACTAGCATCATGTTAAAGGAACTATTTACATCAAAAACCAGAATTAAACTTCTGCTTAAGCTTTTTCTTAATCCTGGAGTATCATCCTATTTAAGGGAATTAGCCGCAGAGTTTGATGTTTCTCCCAACGCAATGAAGGAAGAACTGGACGGCCTAAGTGACGCCGGATACCTGAACAAGAAAAAAGAAGGGCGTTACATATTCTACAACGCCAACTCCTCTCACCCCTTCTTTCCAGAAATCAGTTCAATCGTCCGTAAATATATAGGAATTGACCAAATTCTCGAATATATTCTCTCCACTATCGGGGATGTTGATTCTGTATATGTCCTTGACGACTACGCCAAAGGAATTGATTCCGGCCTGATTGATGTCCTCATAATCGGAGACGACATTGATTCAGATCGTATCGTAGACCTTTGCGCCAAAGCAGAAGAAGCCATTCAACGCAAAATCAGATTTATGGTCCTCGGAACAGAAGAATTTTCAAAAACAAATAATATTTATTTAAAACGACCAAACTGGAAAGTCGTTTAGTAACTATTAAAGAAGTTATTTAAAAACGGAGAAGTAATCTCATGAATATCCCTTTTATTGATCTTAAAAAACAGTATTCACGCATTGAAGAACAGGTTCGCGGCAATATGGATGCAGTTCTGGAACACGGAGCTTATATCATGGGTCCTGAAATCTCTGCTCTTGAAAAAAGACTTGCTGAATACTGCGGAACAAAACACGCTTTAGGTTGTGCTTCCGGAACAGATGCTTTGACACTAGCACTGATGGCACTTGATGTTAAACCAGGCGACGCTGTATTCACCACTCCTTTCACCTTTTTCGCGACAGCTGAAGCAATCGCACTTCTAGGCGCAACTCCTATATACGTAGACATTGATCCCGTAACTTTCAACATCGACCCAGAAAAACTCGAAAAAACAATCGAAGCATTTAAAGGTAGCGATAATGGTATTTCTATTCCTAAAATTGAAGGACTTACCGCCAAAGGTATTATCACTGTAGGTCTCTTCGGACTGCCTGCCGACTACGATGCAATCAGGGCCATTGCTGACAAGCATGGCCTCTTCTTAGTCGAAGATGCAGCTCAAAGTTTCGGTGGAGAGAACAAAGGCAGAAAATCCTGCTCACTCGGTGATATTACCTGCACATCTTTCTTCCCAGCCAAACCTCTCGGCTGTTACGGAGACGGAGGCATGTGCTTCACAGATGATGACAAACTGATCGAACGTCTACGCTCCCACCGTGTACACGGACAGGGCCCTGACAGATATAATAACGTCCGCCTTGGTATCAACGGCAGACTTGATAGCCTTCAAGCAGCGGTATTACAGGCAAAATTTGATATTTTTCCTGAAGAAGTTGAACTACGCGATAAAGTGGCAGCCACTTATGCAGAGCTTTTAAAAGATATTGAAGGACTCACCCCTCCAAGCACCCCTGAAGGTGACCGCTCTGTATGGGCACAGTATTGCTCTCTTGCTAAAGACGCCGCACACCGCGAAAGAATTCAGGCAGCTCTGAAAGACAAAGGAGTTGCTTCTCCTATATATTACCCTATTCCACTTCACCTGCAGACAGCATTCAAAGACCTCGGCTACAAAGTCGGTGATTGCCCTGTTAGTGAAGATGCCGCAAACCGCATTTTTGCTATTCCAATGCATCCCTATCTCGAAAGAGAGCAGCAGGAATTTATTGCTGACATTATTAGAAACGCTTAAATATACGGACAAATGACATCTTCTAAACCTTCAATAACTACTAAAGACTCCCATTATGGTTTATACCATCTTGGGGGTCTAATCTGTGGCCTCTTAATTTTTATTATTCTCATTTGGCACTATAAAAATTTCTCACCTGAAGACGCGGCTCTTGAAGTAGGCGTTACCCCACACATCTCCAGTTTTGAAGGCGAAAGAGTCAGTTACCGTAAAATTTTTTATCCAGCGTTTAATATAATTAAAAAATTTAAAGCTGAAGGCTATAAAGTAGTACTCTGGATGGGAGCTTCACAGCTTCATTCAATAGTAAATTATACAGATGGGGATGATTTGGCTATTTTTTATGCTAATAAAGAAGCAAAAAAAATAGGCAGCAACATCCGGTACGTACAGGTGTCATTGCCAAACGGAAATCTTAACGAATTTCTTGCGGTATATTTATCCTTTAGAGCAGCTAAATGCCTTCCTGACACCTTTTGTATTGGTATGTTATATGACGATTTACGAGAAACAGGAATTCGCAAAGAAATACTAAATTCTCTTCCTGTATTTTCTAGTCAGGATAAAGTAATATTGTCTGATGTATTAGCAAATTTCTCTATCGAAAAAGAAAAAAATCTTATTCAAAATAATGATTCAAAATACACTTCTTTCCAGCAAAAAGTAGAAGATATAATTGTTCAATTTATTGAAAAAAAAGCTCCTCTTTATCATTTAAGAGGTCATCTCAGAGCAAAATCTCTTATCTGGATACATGATGCATGTGCAGTATTAATTGACCGTATGGTATATATTGCTCAAAAAACTTTATTTTCCTTGGGTGCTAGCCAAAAAACAGTAGATGGTAAAACTATCGTAATCTCAAAAGAAAATGAGCAGTGGAACATGGCAGCTCTGAATACTCTTATAAAAATAACTAAGTCAGACAATTAACTATGTTAGGCGCAACCTCTATTATGACGATTCTCGTCTTTGCAAACCTGAGATCAATTAGTCAATTTATCTACTTTCAATTTTAACAAGGAATCATAACAATGAAATTAGGACTACATATAGGCCACGATGCAACAGCTTGCCTTATCAATAATAAAATAACTGCAATTGCTGAAGAACGAGTCACAAGAATTAAGAACTACACAGGGTTTCCATTTCAAGCGATAGCTGAATGCCTTAAGAATCAAGATGTCACACTTGATGAAATTAGTGAAATAGTCATTGCAGGTACAAGCTCAAAAAATATGAGGTCTTATCGTCCCGCAATCTATTTTGAAAAAATAAGTGCAGACTTTTCAAATGAAGTCTCTCCTAATATACGACTAAAGGCTTTAATGCACTTTTTTGACACAGAAACCATTCATACTAAAGTTGAAAAATATTTCAGAGAGTCTGGATATAAGGGCGACATTAAATATGTGGACCACCATTTAGCACATGTTGCTTCTTCGTACGCCACTTATCCTATAGAAAATGCCGTAATGCTTTCCCTCGATGGCGGTGGCGACGGTATTAACTGGTCAATATACAGTACTGAAAGAGACTCTTTCAAAAAACTTGCATGCTCCCAAAAAATTAATGGAGTTGTCCACGACTCCCCTGCCGATGTATACGCGAATGTAACGAAACTTCTAGGTTTTAAACGTAATAGACATGAAGGAAAACTTACTGGGTTGGCAGCTAGAGGAAAACCTTTAGCAATAGACTATTTTAGACAACTTCTCCGCTTCGAAGAAGGTCAATTTGTCTGCCGTCTGCCTTATGCTGCAAATTCACTTTCAAAAAAGTTATCAAGATATGGCCGCTTTATCTCTAGCGGAATCATTTATCATACAAAAATGATTAATGATATGAAAGAAGATCTACAAGGCTTTACTAAAGAAGACATTGCCAGCTCATTACAAAAATGGTTCGAAGAGATTATTTTAGAATTTCTGTCTTATTATTCTGGCAAGTTTAATTTAAAAGGCAAACAGCTACTACTTTCAGGTGGAGCTTTTGCAAACGTCCTGCTTAACCAACGAATCAAAAACGCCAAACTTTTCGAAAATGTATCTGTTGTTCCCAATATGGGCGATGGAGGTTTAGCTTTAGGTGCGGCTTACTTAGCCTTAGATTCTTCACAAAAGGACAAGCTGTTTAGGAAAAAACAGAAAAACGTCTACTATGGCCCAGAATACACTAAAGAAGAAATAGATATAGCAATCACTAGAGCTGGACTTAATGCTGTAGAGCTAAAAGAATCTGCAGCAACTTTTGCTGCCAAAGCTTTAAGCAAACAATACATAATAGGTTTCTTTAATAAAGGTATGGAGTACGGACCACGCGCTCTAGGAGCAAGATCTATTATTGCTAACCCTGCCGACAACACTATCAATGAATCAATCAACAAAAGATTAAACCGAACAGAATTTATGCCTTTTGCACCGTTTATTCTTGATGAAGATGCAGATAGATGTCTTAAAGACTATGATCCATGCCAAAATACTGCAAATTTTATGACCATTACTTACAATGTTAAAGAAATCATGCAAAAAAAAGCATCTGCAGTAGTTCACATTGATGGAACTGCACGCCCTCAAATTGTTAGTCGTAATGAAAATAATCTATACTATGACATTCTAAAAGAATTTCGTGATCTCACAGGAATTCCTACTCTTGTGAACACAAGTTTTAACTCTCATGAAGAGCCTATAGTCATGTCTCCACAAGATGCTTTAAATTCATATAAAATTGGAACAGTCGATATTCTCATGCTTGGCGAAACTGCCATTATGAGTGAAAAGATCAAAAAGGATCTTGGAATATAATTCACTAATATCTTATGCAAAAAACACTGCTTGTTATAATAACTGATCGCCTCTCACACATCATTGAGAAAGGCGAATTAATTGACCGCTACTATAATCCAGGCGGCATCTTCAAGCATGTGCATATCTTAATGACCAATGACGATAAGCCTGAGAGAGGCCCACTGCAAAGAACTGTCGGAGATGCAAAATTAACATTACATAATATTCCTTCGGGAATGTCACTGCTGGCAAAAACACTCTGGAGGCCATTACTACTAAAGAACTGGTCTAATCAGGGTATTGCTCTAGCAAAAGCTATTAATCCTCAACTTATCCGCTGTTACGGAAACTTTCTTAACGGCTATCTCGGAGCACGTATTCACGAAGAACTAAATATTCCTCTGTTTGTCTCACTGCATACACAACCGGATGCAACAAGAGCAAAAAAAGAGGTCGGTTTTAAAACCCAAGTTTTTTATCAACTATCAAAAGCAGTTGAGCACTACACTCTAAAATCTGCTGATAAAGTAAGTTGTGTCTACGGCTCCATTGTTGATTACGCACGTAACCACGGCGTTACCTCCCCTATTATAGCATACAATGTAATTAACAATGCGGCTCTTTCACCCAAGCTTAATTATAAATCAACCGGACCTTTACGAATTCTATATGTAGGCAGGCTTATTCCAGCTAAAAACCCCGCCAACCTGCTTAAGGGAATGCATGGCAAAAATGCTGAACTGACTGTTATCGGTGACGGAGTAATGGCCGGAGAAATGAAAGAATTAGCCTCAGCTCTCGGACTTGTTGATAAAGTTAAATTTATTCCATCTCTTACAAATGATGAGCTTTGCCGTACGATGCATAAATATGATTTTTTTGCAGGACATTCACAATACAGCGAACTCCCCAAAACTGTACTTGAGGCCTCACTTAGTGGACTACCTGTCCTGGTCAACAAACGAAAAGGAAAACCTGTTCCAGAGTACAAAGACGGATGGGCGATGCTGGTTGACGATTCCCCTGAAGGATACCGCAAAGGGATTGACTTCTTCTCAGATGAAAATAATCGGAAAAAATTTGGCGAAATGGCAATGCTATACGCCAATTCACACTGGGAACCAGATCATGCGGAATCTGTTTTCTCAGAAATTCACAGGAAATTAATTAGTTCATGAAAAAACCCATACTTTTCATAGCATATGACTTTCCTCCCATTCTGTCTCCTGAGTCAATTCAGGTTCAACGCAGAGCTATTGCCTTAGCTCAAGAAGGTCACAAAGTTCATGTGCTGACATCCTGTGATAAGCCTGACTTTGAATTTCTTGATCCGGCACTCATCCGTGACCATGAAAATCTGATCATTCACAGGGTTAAAAGACTCCCTTTCGAAAAAACATTGCATTATATTTGCGGCGGACTTGAAATTACAGATCGTAAACTATGGTGGAAATTTCCGGCAGTAAAAGCTGCGCTTAATCTTATTTCCGAATTTAAGATTAAGAATATTTACACCCACTCAACTCCTCTGGTTAACCATCTGGCCGGGTTCGAAGTTAAAAAAGCTATTCCAACGATTCACTGGACAGCTCATTTTTCCGACCCATGGACACTTAATCCTTATATTTCCTACAGAACAATATTCCAGAAAAATATTAACAAGGGTCTTGAATCTAGAATTATTTCAAAATGTGATAAAATCACCGTCACTTCTGAAAAAACGAGAGATTTGTTTGTTACCGGCCTTAAAGCCGACAATACAAAAATCAGAGTTCTGCCCCATGTATTTGATCCAGAGCTTTACAAACCAAAAATCTCTGGCGTTGGTAAAAAAATAATTGCCCATACCGGCAACATTTACGGCCTACGCTCAGTCACCCCGCTTATAGAAGCAATTGACCAGGTTAAACCTCAAAATCTGGAATTCCATTTTTACGGGCGTATGAAAGATGACGAACGCAAAATGGCACAAGAAAAGTGTCCAGATATAATCAAAATTTTTGACCCGATTCCTTATTTGAAATCGATTCAGGTGCTTTCTGACGCTGATATTCTCCTGGTAATCGATGCACCACTTCATAATTCACCATTTTTCCCATCAAAACTTGCGGATTATATCGGTGCAGGGAAGCCTGTTGCAGCGCTTACGCCGCTTTCATCCACAACAACTGATATTGTTAGGAAAATTCAAAACGACTTGCTCGTTGCAGACAGTTCCGATATTCCCGCAATCGCTGCACTGCTGAAACGGTTCGCAACCACTGACTCTTCGACCCTCAAAGAGGGTAGCAAAGATTTCTACAACATGAATAATAACTACGAAAACATTCGAGAGGCTTTAATAGATGAATAATGCCAAAATTCTTGTAACTGGCGGCGCCGGAGCAATCGGCCTGAATTTGATCGAACGACTGCTTGACGGCGGAGTGGGACAAGTTCTTGTTCTCGATAACCTTTCCTCAGGATATAAGAATTATCTTCCTAGTGATGAGCGCATTATTTTTCATAATTGCGATATTGGTGAAATTGAATCTTATCGCTCAATTATGCACGAGTTCAAACCGGACTATGTCTTTCATCTGGCAGCACATTTCGCGAACCAGAACTCGGTTGATCATCCCTTCAAAGATGTTCAGGCAAATATCATCGGGACTATGAACCTCCTTGAGATCTGCAAAGAAAACAAGGGACTGAAAAAATTCGTATATACGTCTTCATCATGCGTATACGGGAACGCTGCGATCATGCGAGAAGAAGACTACATTTATCCGCATGAAACTCCTTATGCCATCAACAAGTATACGGCTGAACTGTATGTTAAATATTACGCTTCAATGTACGCCATTCCCAGCGTATCTATCAGAGTTTTCAACACATACGGACCATATGAGCCGCATGGAGCATACCGTAACGTCATCCCTAATTTTATTATCCGCGCAATGAAAGGTGAACCTCTGAACATCACAGGCGACGGAACTGAAACCAGAGACTTCACCTTTGTCGGGAACACAGCGCAGCTTCTTACATTAGCAGCAACTTCTGAAGTTGCTGACGGTGACATTTTCAACGGCGGGACCGGAAAACCTACTAAGATCATAGATCTCGCTAAACTAATTATTGAATACACTAATTCTTCATCAGAAATCGTTTTCATAGAAAGACGCAACTGGGACGCTGTAAAAGACCGCCTTTCAGATATTTCAAAATCTACCAAGGTACTTAAGTATGTACCTGAAGTTCCACTGGAAGTTGGTCTTAAAAAGACTGTCGACTGGTATATGAATGATTATGAGTTTGAAGATTAGAAAACTGCTGCAATCAAAATAAATAAATGCTTAAAACTATCATTGCCATATTAAACGAAGCACAGCGTAAAAAAATTATTATGCTGGCCTTTGTATCTGTAATCATTTCATGTATTGAAACAGTAGGAATCTCAGCGATTCTACCGTTTATAACACTTGCAAATGACTTCGACCTTGTACATTCAAATAAATACTATAAGTACGTCTACGATTTTCTACATTTTACTGACCCTAGAATGTTCGTTCTCTGGTTTGGTATAGTCCTTATTGGTTTCTATTTCACACGTGGATTCATGAACCTTGGATACACATACCTTATACAAAAATTCTCACAAGGTGTGTTCCATTCCATTTCGACAAAACTGTTTTCTAATTACATGCATATCAAATATCAAGATATGATGAAGAGAAATACTTCTGATTTAACTAAAAACCTTGTCTCCGAAGCACAATATGCAGGCAATTACTACTATTCACTGCTATTAGTTATCTCAGAAGCATTTGTTACAACATTACTGTATGCGACACTATTAGTTGTAAATTATAAAATAACTCTAGCGATTACAATATTTCTAGGATTGATGGTTCTTTTTTTAATCAAAACAGTATCATCCTTAATTAAAAATGAAGGACTTAAACGAAATGCTTTTCAAGAAACTTTTTACAGAGTGATTAGTGAATCATTTGGTAACCTCAAATTCATTAAGTTACTTTCCTGTGAAGGACCAACTGTAAATTCTTTGGACAAAGCTGGCGCAGGACTTACAAAAGCAACAGTAATGAATGCTACTTATAATACGATTCCTCGACTTTCGCTGGAGTGTATCGGATTTTCATTGCTCATCGCGGCCATTGTCTGCGCCATATATTTCAATATGGCAGTTCAGCAGATTATCCCCATCCTGTCACTTTATGCTCTGTCAATGTACCGCTTACTACCTTCTGTAAACAGAATTTTAAGCGGCTACAATAACATGATTTATTACAATAAAACCCTTGAACTGATACTTGCCGACTACAAAATTGATACACATAAGCTAGGGGCAACCCCTCTCACATATAATAAGAAAATAACTCTTAACAACCTCTCATTCAAATATGCTGAAAACACCATTTTAGAAAATATTAATCTTACCATTAACAAGGGTGAAAAAATTGCCCTTATAGGTGAAAGCGGCGCTGGAAAAAGTACTTTAGCTGACATTCTTATCGGGATGTACACTTCATTCTCTGGAAGCTTAACAATAGATGAAGTTCCGCTTACTGAAAAAAATCTTCTTTCGTGGCGTAGTAAAATTGGCTATATCCCACAATCCATATATTTGTCCGATTCTACGGCAGCACAAAATGTGACCTTTGGGCGCTTATACGATAAAGAAAAAGTCGAAAAAGCACTAGATAGAGCGGAATTACTCCAGTTTCTAAATAAATATAATGGGATAAATACCCCTGTCGGGGAGGATGGCTCGCAGCTCTCCGGAGGGCAGAAGCAAAGAATTGCCATCGCAAGAGCATTATACGGAGAACCGGATATTTTGGTTCTGGATGAAGCAACTTCTGCTCTCGATAAGGAAACTGAAGAAAAAATCATGGAACGAATTTTCAAGGTTAGCGAAAATAAAACTTTGATAATAATAGCGCACAGACTGTCAACAATTGCGCAATGCGATAAAGTCTACAAAATAGACAATAAAGGTATCACCCTGGTCAAAACAAAGAACACCTAATTTATTAAAAGGAGCAATAATGTTTAACGATAAAAGTATTCTAATTACTGGTGGAACTGGATCTTTCGGTCATAAATGTACTGAAATGCTTTTAAAAAGATTCTCCCCCAAAAGAGTCATTATATACAGCCGTGACGAATTTAAACAGTATCAAATGGCACGCAAATTTTCAGAAAAAGAATTTCCATGCATGCGATATTTTATCGGTGATGTCAGGGATAAAGAAAGGCTACAGCGTGCATTCAAAGGAGTTGACTATGTAATTCATGCAGCCGCCATGAAGCAAGTTCCTGCTTCAGAATACAATCCCTTTGAAGCCATTAAAACTAACATTCTCGGAGCACAAAACATCATTAACACGGCCATAGACGCTGGCGTTAAAAATGTTATTGCGCTTAGCACTGATAAAGCTGTAAGCCCCGTAAATCTATATGGAGCTACAAAATTATGCTCTGACAAACTTTTTGTAGCAGGAAATCTTTACGCAGGTGCAGGAGAAACAAAGTTCAGCGTTGTTCGTTACGGTAATGTAGTTGGAAGTCGCGGTAGTGTTATTCCTCTGTTCCTTAAACAGAAAGAAACAGGCACCTTAACAGTTACAGACCCGCGCATGACCCGCTTCTGGATAACTCTAGAGCAATCCGTAAATTTTGTTCTTGATGGATTTGAAAGAATGATAGGTGGAGAAATTTTTGTTCAGAAAATTCCAAGTATGAACATGGTGGATCTTGCCAAAGCAATGGGACCTGATTGCGAAATTAAAGTTATCGGAATTCGTCCCGGTGAAAAACTTCATGAAGTAATGATTTCCGCAGACGACTCAAGAAATACAGCAGAATTTGATAACTACTATGTGATTAAACCTGATTCAGAATTCATGAAAAATAAGTATGATCAAATTGGTGGAAAACCTGTTGCGGAAGAATTTATATATAGTTCAAATATGAACTCCGAATGGGTCAATGGTGAAAAGCTGTTAGAAATGATCTCCACCCTTCAAATTGAAAAATAGAGAAAATCATGGGTAATTCCAAATTTTTACCATACGGACGTCAATCCATAGACGAATGCGACCTCAAAGCCGTTGCTGATACTCTGACTTCAGGTTGGCTTACCACAGGACCTAAAGTCTCTGAATTTGAACAGGCGATTGCGAAACTATCCAAGGTTGCACATGGCGTGGCAGTGAATAGCGGAACAGCCGCCCTGCATGCCGCAATGTATGCTTTTGGATTAAAAGAAGGGGACGAAGTAATCGTCCCGCCCATGACATTTGCAGCTTCTGCTAACTGTGTTGCATATATGGGAGCAACCCCAATCTTCGCAGATGTAGATCCGAAAACATTGCTGATTGATCCTGAAAAAGTTGAACAACTCATAACTCCGAAAACCAGAGGAATCATTGCCGTAGACTATGCAGGGCAGCCTTGCGATTACGATGCACTCAGAGTTATTGCTGATAAACACGGCCTATTCCTTGCGTCAGACGCCTGCCATAGCATTGGAGGAGATCTGAACGGGCAAATGGTTGGATCACTGGCGGACATATCACTCTACAGTTTTCATCCGGTCAAACACATGACCACGGGTGAAGGCGGGATGGCTGTGACTGATAACCCTGAATATGATAAACGCATGCGTATTTTCCGTAATCATGGAATTACAGCGGACTTCAGACAGAGAGACGGCTGGTTTTATGAAATGGAAGAACTTGGTTTTAACTACAGGCTAACAGACTTTCAATGTGCACTGGGGCTAAGCCAGCTTGAAAAACTTGAAAAATGGATTGAAAGAAGACGTGAAATAGCGTCCCTATACAACCATGAATTTGCAGAAATAGAAGAGCTTGCTCCTCTAGAAATCAGACCTGGTGCGAATCATGCTTACCATTTGTATGTAGTCAAGCTTAAAGGATCAGACTGTGCTCCTAAGCGTAAGGCATTATTTGACTATCTACGCGAAAAGGGGCTTGGGGTACAAGTCCACTATATTCCGGTACATTTACATCCGTATTATAAGAAAAAATTCGGAACTTATAAAGGGATGTGCCCTGTTGCAGAAGAAGCATATAATGGACTAATTTCATTACCAATGTTTCCGGCAATGGAAGACTCTGATGTTACTGTTGTTTTAAGCTTAATTAAAGATGCACTTCAAAGGGGTTAAAAGTTATGAGAGTAGCAATTATACCAGCAAGGGGTGGAAGTAAGAGAATTGCAAATAAGAATATCAAAAACTTCGCTGGCAAGCCTATAATTTCTTACCCCATAACGACAGCTATCGAATCAGGCCTGTTTGAAAAAGTAATCGTCTCAACAGATTCAGAACAAATAGCTGAAACAGCCACAAAACTAGGTGCATCTGTACCGTTTATAAGACCACATGAATTAGCTGATGACTTTACTCCTACAGCTCCTGTCCTTGCTCACGCTATTGAATGGCTCTCGAATAATGGAGTTGCCCCAGAATTCGCATGCTGTATTTATGCGACAACTCCATTTATACGCACTGAAGACCTAACGACTGGTATTAACAACTTATTGCAAAATGAGGAAGTACTCTCTACGTTCTCAGTAACATCATTTCCTTTTCAAATTTTTAGAGCGCTTAAAATAAACTCAGCAGGTTACTTAAATATGTTTTGGCCAGAACATGAAACAACCAGATCTCAAGACCTGCCAGATGCATATCATGATGCCGGCCAATTTTATTGGGTTCGCTGTCGTGATTTTTTGCTTGAACCTAAACTATACACACAGAAATCAAAGCCTGTAATACTTCCACGTCATTTGGTTCAAGATATTGACACCCAAGAAGACTGGGAGACAGCTGAATTAATGTATAAGCTTTTAAATCTTCATCAAGAGAAATGTTAAAAGGTTAATATGGATATTCCACTTAAAAATTGGAAATTAATAATCCGAGCTGATGCCAACCACAGTATTGGCATCGGACACGTTATGCGCTGTCTCGCTCTTGCTCAGGCATGGACCAAACATGGAGGAAAAGCTCTTTTAGTCGGTAAAATTGAAAGTACCGCGCTAAAAGATCGACTTTGTGCTTTCAACATAGAGTTCATTGAACTCGAAGAATCTTATCCGCAATCAGCTAATGACAGCAAAATACTGCTTAATATCGCGGCAAACGTCGGTAAACCAAGCTGGATTGTACTCGACGGATATTTTTTAGATACAGCATACCAAAATGAGATTTTAAAAAGATTCCATAACACTCTTGTGATAGACGACTACCACCATCTTGATATTTATTCTGCTACGATGATTCTTAATCAAAATTTTGGTTCTGAAAAGATCGAATATAGAACGACCACTAAAACAACAGTATTGGCTGGGGCAAAGTATGCCTTGCTTAGAAATGAGTTCAGAGAGCCAAATATCATTCAGAAAAAACAAACTGCTGCAAATCAAATAAAATTACTCATAAGTTTGGGAGGGGCTGATACAAATAATACATCACTTCTAGTGCTTAAGGCCCTAAATATTCTACCAAATAATTTGGCTATAACACTAATTATCGGTCCGGAAAATAAGCATACACAATCACTGACACAGTACGCAGACAAGAGCTCTCATAAAATAGAAATCCTTTCAAATGTCAGCAATATGGCTGAATTAATTGCTCAAAATGACATTATCATTAGTGCAGGAGGTTCATCCTGCTGGGAAATTTGCTGCATAGGAAAACCACTTGTAATTATCATCACCGCTGACAACCAAAAGATGCTTAGCAATGAACTAGCTAAAGCAGGTGCTGCTATAAATTTGGGAGAGAACCATGAAATATCAGAAGAATATATATCTAAGAACATTAAAAAACTTATTTTAAGCCCACAAAAAATAACTAAATTATCGAATAAATCAAAAACAATTATTGACGGTCATGGAGTTGCAAGAGTTATTAACGCAATGACAGGAACAAGAGGATTACAATAAATCAATGAAAAAAATTATTATTGCAGCGGTTAAAAGCTGGAACATAAGTAATGCTCGCATCTTTCAAAAAGAAAATCTGAAAAAGTATCAAACAACGATATATAGTCAGCAAGAAGATCTTACTTATCAAAATATAAAAAAAATCAACCCAGATTATATATTCATTCCTCATTGGTCATGGATAATCCCTTCTGAAATATACTCTAACTTCAAGTGTATTATTTTTCATACATCTGATCTACCATATGGAAGGGGAGGCAGTCCTATACAAAACCAAATAATACGAGGGATAAAAGAGTCAAAAGTTTGTGCGATACAGTGTAACAGCGAAATTGATGCTGGCGATGTGTACTGCAAAGAAAACGTATATCTCGGCAGAGGCAATGCAGACGAAATTCTTATTGAAATATCAGATATAATTTTTAAAAAAATGATACCTCACATAATTGAAAATGAACCGGCATCAACTCCGCAACTCGGTGAGGCGACTACTTTCAAAAGAAGGAACAAACTGCAAAGCAATATTCAAATGAACACGATTGAGAATCTTGACCTACTTTACGATTTTATAAGAATGCTTGACGGAGAAGACTACCCTCCAGCTTACATTGAACTAAATAATCTTAAAATTTATTTTTCAAATGTTACAAAACGAGGCAATCGACTTGAAGGAAGGTTTGAAATTCATGAATCATAGAATTCTAACAATAGCAGCCCATCCTGATGATGAGATACTCGGCTGTGGTGCGACAGTTGCCCGTATGATTAACAATGGAGCTGAAGCTTATACCTTGATCCTAGGAGAAGGGGTCACGTCGCGACAACAAAAACGTGAAACAAGTCAATGCGCTAAAGAGCTAAGGGATCTAAAAAAATCAATACAAGAAGCTAACAAAATTATAGGCGTAAAAAAAGTAATCACTTACGACTTCCCTGACAACAGATTTGACTCCGTAAACCTACTTGAACTTGTTAAAATCGTAGAAAAAGTTAAGAATGAGATCAAACCAGACATTATATTTACTCACTTTGCTAACGATATGAATATCGATCACTACATCACGAATAAAGCAGTGTTGACAGCTACCCGTCCAATGCAGAATGAAGTTGTTAAAGAAATTTATGCTTTCGAAATACTTTCATCTACGGAATGGAACTTCCCCCTTACATTTAGTCCTGATTATTTTGTTAATGTAGATGAAACAATTGAAACAAAATTAAAGGCTATGTCTGCTTACAAGGGGGAATTGCAAGAGTATCCTCATCCGCGGTCACTAAAAGCCTTAGAGCTTAATGCAGATTTATGGGGGATAAAAACTGGTAACTATAAAGTAGAAGCATTTCAAACCTTACGAAGATTATGGATTTAACACTAATTCCATTTTATCGTTTATCTTTAGAAGAAATGAACGAAGTTCTCACATGGAGAAACAATATTTTTGTCCGCCAACAAATGTGTGACTCTTCCATTATCCCCATAGAGAATCATTTAAACTTCATAGAAAACCTTAAATCAGACACTAAAAATGAATACTATTTAGTAGTGAAGAATAAATGTAAAATTGGAGTCATATATCTCACTGAAATAAATTCAACAAATGCAGAGCTGGGGCTTTATAAAAACCCAAATTTAAAAAAAGAAAAAGTTGGGCAACAACTAATGAAAGCCATTTTTTATATAGCTCACCAAAAAAATCTGCATGATTTAACGTTGAAAGTGCTTAAAAATAACGAAAAAGCTTTAGCCCTATATAGCAAATTTTATTTTAAAATATATAAACAAGATAATGACTTTTTATACATGAATGCTATGTTAAACAACGGCTTAAAAGACTAAAAACAGTCCAAATTTAATTAATTGATAATATAAAATATCATTACGTAACCTATGATTTCCAAGGATTTGTAAAGATGAAAAACGTTTCAATAAATAAAAGAGAGATCGGACCTGATCAGCCCGTATATATTATCGCTGAAATGTCTGCGAACCATAATCAACATTTTGAATCAGCGGTTGAACTACTCCACATTGCCAAGGAATGTGGTGTAGACGCAATCAAGATACAAACATATACCCCGGATACCATCACACTGAACTGTGACAATAAATATTTCCAAATAGGCAAAGGAACAATATGGGAAGGACAGTCGCTCTACTCACTTTATAAAACAGCCTATACTCCGTGGGATTGGCAGCCCAAACTTAAAAAAATTGCGGATGACCTTGGGCTTGATTTTTTTTCTACTCCATTTGATGACTCTGCTGTCGATTTTTTAGAAGAAATGAACGTCTCCCTTTATAAAATAGCCTCTTTTGAACTTGTTGATATTCCATTAATTAAAAAAGTAGCTGCAACAGGCAAACCAGTTATCATGTCTACAGGCATGGGAACTCTTGCAGAAATAGATGAAGCGGTGAATGCGTTCCGCGAAGCAGGAGGCACAGATCTGATTCTATTGAAATGTACGAGTGCTTACCCTGCACCTCCTGAATCTATGAACCTTCGCACCATTATAAATATGCAGGAAACTTTCGGAGTTCCATGTGGCTTATCCGATCATTCACTTGGAATAGAAATCCCCATATCAGCAGTAGCCCTAGGCGCATGCGTTATTGAAAAGCATTTCATCAAATCGAGAGCAGATGGTGGACCTGACTGTTCCTTCTCATTAGAAGCCGAAGAGCTAAAAGCAATGGTGAAATCCATACGCACTGCAGAAAAAGCATTAGGCAAAGTGCAATATCAAATAACCGAAAAAGAAAAAGCCGGAAGGGTATTTCGAAAATCCATTTTTGCAAGTAAAGATATTGCATGCGGAGAAACTGTCTCTGCTGAAAACATAAAATGCGTGCGCCCAAGTTACGGGCTGCATACTCGCCATTTTACAGAAATAATGGGCAAAAAAGCCCTTATCGATATCCCATGTGGAACCCCCATAAGTTGGGATATTTTAAATTAAAAAATAATTCTTTATCAAAAACAATATGAAAAAAACTATTCTTATTTTAAGCCGTAAAAGGCTTGATAACGTACTGATTGACACAATTAAGCTACTTAAAAAAGATTATAATATTGTCGTCATAGCCGATAAAACCAATATTAGTCGCTATCAAAAAATTGAAAGTATTACGGTGATCCCTGCTTTAGAAAGAGAGGATACATATAATAAATCCGTTGAAAAAATACAGCAAGACATTAAAAACATAGAAAAAAAGCTAGGCTTAAATTGCTATGAATTTAATATTAACTATCTTTTATATAGAAAATTCGTCAGCAGATACGGAGTAACACAAACGCACAAAGAAATGAACGAACATATCCCTCAACAAGTTTATTTCTACTACAATTTTTTCTTAAAAATAATAAAAGAATACAATGTAGACTATGTTTTTTGCGAAACGTTGGACTTAATTGATTCAATAGTTCTTAAGAAAATGGCTGAGCGCGCTCTTATAAAGAAAATGTTTGAAAGAGGAATCCTGTCTATAGGAGGAGAACTGCGATTATCAATTGCGTCAGGCCAACGCAGAAGAATAGCGCGAATTGAATTGATTCTTAAAAATAACAATATTTCTGAAGAGTCCAAGCTATGGGCATCAACAATTATCTCAAAATATAAAGTAAAAAGGCAGATCAGCAAATACGACGAATACTATGTGAAAATATCTGGACTACTACCCAACTACTCTCTGAAAAAGATATTAAATAAATTTAAAAGAATGACACAAGGAGATTCCCCCATACCTGCATTAATAAAATTAAAAAACAGACTAATGTCTGCCAAATACTTTTCACGAAATCTTCCAAAAGATAAAATTATTAGCTACTTTTTACAGCTAACTCCTGAAGCAACCATGTGCTCACAGGCTCCAGAATATGCCAATCAGGAACATATGCTTGAACAAATTGCAATTCACGGCAAGTTTGGCTACACACTCGCGATAAAAGAGCACCCCATTTGCTATGGAAATAGGCCGCCATCTTTTTATAAAGAATTAGCCTTACTACCTAATGTTGTATTACTCCCTCCCTCATACCCAACTAGGGACTTAATTCTTAAGAGTGAAGCGGTGGTGGTTGCAACAGGTACAACAGCAGGTCTCGAAGCAATTGCTACCGGCAAACCTCTTATATGTCTCGGACACCCATATTTTGATATTTGTGAAAACAACATAAACATCAACAAGCCGCAAGAGGTCTGGGACGTTTTAGACAAACTAACGTTCAACAAAACAGCGCAACTAAATTTTATTGCCGCACTCCATCAAGCAACTTATGAACACCCTCAATTCGGGTCACCTGAGGAGTTTGAACAAGGTGAAGGAATTGGCGAAGTCATGGCAAAAGCTCTTGATGACGAAATAGAACTGTACGAAGCAGGGGCTTTAAAATGATTTGGGGACCATTCTTAAGGACTTACAAGAATCGCTATGCAGCCTTTTTAGCGAGGACTGTTATTCACAAAATCGCGCCAGCTGATTTTTTTATCAAATTCATGAGTAAACAAAAAAATCCATGCAACGCAGCAACTTATTCTCTCACTTTCGATTTTGATTTTGAAAAAGACATTGAGGCCTTCCCTGCTCTTCTTGACCTGCTAAAGGAATACAACATCAAGGCAGGACTGGCTGTAATCGGTAAATTTGTTGAAAAATATCCTGACATACATAAACGAGCTGTGGATGAAGGTCATGAAATAATAAACCATTCATACACTCATCCAGACAACCCTCATTGGTCACCGAATAGATATTTCAACAAGCTTTCATATGCTGAGCAAAAAGAAGAAATTGAGAAAGCACATGAAGTCTTTTACAAAATTCTTGGAGTTGAAAGTATCGGGTTCAGAACCCCCCACTACGGCAATCTTCATACAGAAAGTGTCTACCCCATACTTGCAGAACTTGGTTATAAGTACAGCAGTTCTACCGCTGCATGCGGATACAAAGGGTTCGGGGCTCCATCAGTCCATTCACATGGAATTATTGAGATTCCTACTGGATGCAGTCTTCATTTCCCTTTAGCAATATTTGATTCATGGAATATGCTCCGTAAAAACAATCCATTTCTCGGCGATGATGATTTATTTGTAAAAGAATTTATTGAAACTATTGAAGTTATTTCAAAACACAACCTCTTCTTGTCTCATTATTTCGACCCGTATGACGTTATAAAAAATAACAAAATTGATAGAATGTTAGCTGAATTAAAAAAAATTAAGACAATTTTATACCGCGATATTATATAGACTTAAAACAATCTCACCGATCTTTCATATTGACAATACGTTCAGTTTTTCTTAACAAACTATAAAAACAACAAATTGAGATCAATTAAATGCTTTTGAATTTTTACCGAAAAATAGTTCGAACTGTCTATGCGAAGTATGCTCCTATCCGAGCAAACAAAGCACGTCAGGCTTTAAACCGTAAAAAAAGAGCAGGGTATAACCTCAATTATTCTCAGGGAAGCATTTCAACGACTGAAATAGCAAAGCAACTCAAAAAAGCAAACATCTTACCGTCTGACACAGTATTTGTAAGAATATCTCTTTCCGCGGCAATGGCTTTTGAAGGAGGTGTTAAAGCTTTTCTAAAAGAGCTTATGGATTACTTCACACCAGACGGTACCCTAGTAATGTCCTCCTATACTTTCAACAAGAGCCCTATTCTTTTTTTAGCTGACAACCCTCTTTTCGATCCCAAAACGAGTATAGATCAACTCAACCTCGTAAGCGAACTTTTCAGAAGAACGGCTGGAGTTTTAAGAAGTATACATCCTACACACTCCGTCTGTGCATTTGGAAAAAATGCTGAATGGATTGTTGCTGAGCACCATAATTCCAGCAACTGCTACGGACCAAACTCACCGTTTGCAAGAATGTACGCCCTTGAAGCAAAAGAATTATCTATTGGAGTTTATCCTACATCTATAAGCTTCCACTACATTGAACAGTTTGTGCCGAAAAATATTCCAGGATATCATGACTTAGAAACCCCAATCATGTGCCGGTTACTTATTGATAAAAAAGAAATAAATACCCCTTTCAACGACACGGATGCTTTTGCATTCTACAAAGCTAATTATGACATTTTTACTGGGACAGACGCCCAACCACAAAAATTTTTCTTTGGCCAAACTTTAGATTTCTACTCATTAGATCTGCACAAACAGCTAAACGCTATGAAAAAACTTGTGCAGCAAAAAAAATATTGGCACACAGAACCTAGCAAACTCAAAAATTTCTTTTTAAAAAAAATTGTTAAACCAATGATTCTGTTAGCATTTTTTAACAAAAAAAATGGTATTCTCTACCCTGATAAGGAACCAACATCATGATTATTCTTATCGGAGCTTCAAGTGATATAGGAAGACAAATTCTCCCCATGCTTCTTGAAAAGAATAAAGTCTTAGGGACAACAAGGAACTCGAATAAGCTATCTGCATTTATAAAACATGAAAATTTCACCTGCTTAGAGCTTGATATTACCGAAAGTGATTCAATAATCTCTTTTTGTAAGCAAATAGAAAAAATTAAAGAAAAAATAACCATAATCAACTTATCAGCCATCTCTGTGGACAAACTTTTCATTAGTTATACCCCTGAAGAATGGGATTCAGTTCTCAATATAAATTTAAATAGTGGGATTAAGATACTCCAAGCGGTAATCCCCGCAATGATGAAAGCTGGGTGGGGAAGAATAATCAATATTTCATCAGTAGTTGCAAAAAACGCTGTGGTTGGAGCTGCCCCCTATGCAGCGAGCAAAGCAGCTGTAACAGCGATGACTAAAACGATTGCGCACGAGTATGGAAGATTTGGAATTACTGCAAATATTTTAACTCTTGGCTATTTCGATACAGGCCTGACAAAGTCAATTAATGAAAACAAGCAAAAAGATATTTTGCAAAAGATCCCTTCAGCTCAGTTTGGAAAATGTGATAATATTTTCTATGCAATCGAATTTATTATCAAATCAGATTATTTGAATGGATCAGAAATTACAATTGATGGTGGATTAATGTAGCCTGCTATACAAAAAAGTAAAGTGTAGTAAACCTTCAAAATCCCTTTAATACTTTAAAACAAAGAGTTTTACATTGAAAAAATCAGAGCTATTAGAAATCATTAAAGAAATTCTAAATCATAAAAAAGACATCACAATCGCTGACTCTTCACAAACACTAGACGCATGGGACAGTCTTGCACAGCTACAGATTTTAATGCGTATTGATCAGGCAACAGGTGGTAAAGCTGCTAATATTCCTGAACTCGCTATTGCCCTTTCAGTACAAGAAATTATCACAACCCTTGATGCTAACGGATTAATTGATGCCTAATTTTATCCATAGAGTTGAATATTACCTACCGGAAAAGACTATCGACTGCGTTCAGCTCGATACAGAAAAACCGGATTGGAATATTTCTGACACCCTTCCTAAAACAGGGGTAAGATTCCTTCATCATGCCGCGGCTGAAGAAACAACTCTCGATATGGCTTATAAAGCTGCATCTAAAGCTCTCGAAGGACTTGAGAAAAAGCCTGATACCCTGATTGTCTGTACACAGACACCAGACTATTTATTGCCACATTGTTCCGCAATGCTTCAAGATAAGCTTGGACTAGATCGTTCGACAAAATGCTTCGACCTTAGCTTAGGCTGTAGCGGTTACGGGTATGGGCTGGCAACAGGATACTGTTATCTTAAAGCTGGAATTTCAAAACGAGTATTACTGGTAACAGTTGATAATTATTCAAAAATTATTAGCTCTGAAAATAAAAAAGCTTTCCTTCTCTTTTCAGACGGGGCCAGCGCCACAGTACTCGAAAATCCTGATAATGATCCTATTTTTCATTTTGGAACTGACGGCGGTCGAAATAAAGCTGTTATATGTGAAAATTCTGGAATCTCAGTCGTTACCGGAAAAGCCTCGCAGGATACAATTCAAAAGCCTAACTTTGAAATGGATGGATACGGTGTATTTCTTTTTACTTTAGGTACAATACCGACAGAAATTTTGAAATTAGTTGAAAAGGCTAATTTAACATTAGATGATATTGATCTTTTTATTTTTCACCAGGCAAGCAGATATGTTCTAGAGTCCATAGGTAAAAAATTAAATATACCGGATGAAAAACTTATTATTGATCTTGAAGAAGTTGGCAACACAACCTCTTCATCAATTCCTATTGCTCTTAAAAGAACAGAAGAAGCAGGTAAGCTTAAAAGAGGAAGTAAAATATTAACCTTCGGTTTTGGCATAGGGCTTAGCTGGAGCGGAGTAATTTTTAACTATTAAATGAGGCCGTTTTATAATGAATAAAATACCATTAATAAAGCCATATATAGACTTTAAAGACGTTGCAACTGATTTTGAAACTATTTTTGATTCCGGCTGGTTTACAAAAGGTAATTTTATAGCAAATTTTAGAGAAAAAATTAGTGAATACACTTCTGCTAAGTATTGTTTTGCAACAACATCTGCGACTACAGCCTTGTATGCATGTCTTAAACTTCTAAAAATTGGAGTGGGAGATGAAGTTATTGTATCTGATTTTTCCTTTCCAGCTACTGCAAATGTTGTTGAAGAAGTAGGAGCAACCACCATATTTGCTGATGTTTCACTCGAAACATTCAATATGCTTCCATCTGAATTAGAAAATAAAATTACGTCAAAAACCAAAGCAGTAATTTTTGTTGATGCCTTTGGTAACCTTTCTGGTTTAGATGCAATTAAAAAAATATGTAAGAAAAGTAATCTGCCTTTAATTGAAGATGCTGCTTGCGCTATAGGTAGCTCCATAAACGGAGTTAAAAGTGGTAATATTTCTGATCTTACTTGTTTTAGCTTTCACCCGAGAAAACTATTAACTTGCGGAGAAGGTGGGGCCATTACAACAAACAATCCTGATTATGCTGAGAAACTAGAAATATTACTCAACCATGGTGCCACAGTACAAGATGGAAAATTTGATTTTGTTGAGGCTGGCTATAATTTCAGGATGACTGAACTTCAAGCTGCAATGGGTATTTCACAGCTTAAAAAATTAGATCAAATTGTTGAAGAAAGAAATGAAGCTAAAAAAGAATTTGATCGGCAGCTGCTCCCACTAGGTTTTATTCCACAAGAAAAAACATATACAGGCATCCATAATATTCAATCACTGGTCTACAGAGTCCCCGAAAACTATTCTAGAGACGAACTTATTAAGTTTCTAAGAGAAAAGGGTGTGGAGTCAACGATCGGAACTTATTGCTTAAGCGGACTTACTTACTATTCAAATAAATACGATTGTATTTGTCCAAGCGCAAAATTACTTCAAGAAGAATTAATTACGCTTCCATGCTTTGACCAAGTTGAGTCTTTAAAAGTATGCAATTTAATCCGCGAATTTATGGAAGAATGAAATGTGTATAGCTTTTTTAGCTGATATACATGGGAACCATTTTGCCCTTGAAAAAGTTCTTAACGAAATTCCGCTTTCGTATGACATTTATGTTTTGGGAGATACTTTAGGATACTTACCTTTTTATAAACAATGCGTTAAAGCTCTTATCGAAAGAAATGCTACGTGTATCGAAGGCAACCATGAGCACATGTTGTTAAAAACAAAAGGCTCATACACAACTAATGAGCTATTAATAAAGTATCATGAATATTTTGATTTAAGTAAAAATGATGAAATATTATTTTGGCTGCAAACTTTACAAAAAGAAGTCTATTTGACCATTAATAACCAAAAATGCATGATCACACACGCATCCCCTTGGTCAATTGATGAATACATATATAAAGACAGTGATAACCATCATCGCTTTCTAGACTTCGATTCAGATGTTTTTTTTATTGGCCACAATCATGTACAGTTTAAAGTTGATATTGCCAATAAATCTATATACAGCATTGGATCCGTAGGCCTCCCACGGAGAGGTCCATGTAGAGCTAATTATCTCGTATTTGAAGACAACAAATTTAAGTTTAAAACTTTAAGCTATAACCCTTCGCCGTTATTTAAAATGTGTGAACCTTTTAATGAATCAATATCCTTAAACAGTGTACTAAAAAAACTGGATAATTAAATGAATATAATGATAACTGCAGTAGGCGATGCAAATGTCGGAGCTCAAATTTATAGTGCTTTGCAAAACCTTCCTGATTATGAAATCAGTATAACTAACATTGTACCACTTACAACTGGAAATCCAGATAATTTTATTCTAGCTCCACTTGCTTCAAGCAAAATTTATATCAACTTTATTTTAGAAACATGCATTGATAGAAAGATTGAAATGCTTATTCCTGGTTCAGAAGCTGAGTTAGCTGTAATTTCTAAGCACAGAAGACTTTTTAAAGAAAAAGGAATCACCTTACTCATGAACACTGAGCAAGTCTTAGACACATGCTTAGATAAAGAAAAAACAGTAGAATTCCTAAAAAAAAATAACTTTAATTATCCTCGAACTGTTAAAATACATTTAGAGAAGAGAGTTGAACTGATTCTTGACAGTATAGAAAAAGAAATTATGCCGCCATACGTACTTAAACCAAATGTAGGTGCTGGTGGCTCAAAAGATATTTATATTATTCAATCCAGAGAAGAAGCACTACACATATTAAATTATATTAAACTCACTTCGCATGGGCAATTCATAGCTCAAGAGTATGTTGGAAGTTACAATGAAGAATATACTATTGGTGTAATGTCTAACCAACAGGCAAAAGCTTATTCTGCCTTTGTGTTGAAGCGGAATCTGACCTCCACATTATCTGTTAGAAATATTGTAAAAAATCAATGTTTCAAACGTATCAAAGATGACAATCTAATAATATCCACAGGAATTTCACAGGGACACGTTGGAGATTACCCAAAACTAAAAAAGTTTGCCTTCAACGTTGCGAATGCGATTGGATCTATTGGGCCACTAAACATTCAATGTCGTATCCATAATGAAGATATCTATATCTTTGAAATAAATCCTAGATTTTCTGGAACAACATCAATAAGGGCTCTTTGTGGTCATAATGATCCGGAAATCATGATTTCTGAACTGACATCGAAGGATTTCACTTCTAAGCAAATTCCATATACACACGGACTTGCAATTCGCTCACTAAAAAATCAATTTATACCGGAGAAAGGAAATAGAAATGAATAATAAAATATGCCCTGTATGCTCATCTACTAATTTAGAAGACTGTTTCCCAGACTATAGCGGAACATGCATCGCTTCAAATTTTAAAACTGTTGAGAATGCTAGTCTCAAAATTAAAATATGTACTGAATGTGGCCTAATATTTAACAGCAAAGGAATTAGGGCCGAAGGTTCCAACTTTTATTTAAAAGAAAAATTTAAGCCGCGAGCAGCTCTTACTTTTTTTAATAAGTCCAAAAAAGTTTCTCGAACAGAACTTAATTTTAAAAAGCTTAACGAGCTTGTGGATCTCAACACCAAGAGGAGTCTACTAGAATTAGGCGCTGGCAAAGGAGATTTCTTAAAATATTTTTGCTCGAAAATTAATGACTGGGAAATAAATGCTCTCGAACCCAATATGGGACAGAGAGATCTGTTATCAATCAATGAAATTTCCAAGGTTTACCAAACACCTTATAACGAACTAGATTTACTTCCCAAAAAATTTGACCTGATAATTTCGTTCAGTGTAATTGAACATGTAAATAACCCACTTGATTTTTTACAATGGCAAGCGAAGCATTTAGCAGAAGGTGGAACTATTTTTATTGAAGTTCCTAATTTCTCGATGATCCCTGGTGATTTCTTTTGCATTGACCACTTAACAAAAATGACCAAATATTCTTTAGAAAATTTAGCGATAAGAGCGGGGCTTACTATTGAAAATATCGTTGAAGATAAAGTTCCTCTATATGCAGCATTAAAAAAAGATCCAACTAAAAAAATTAACACAAATCCATATGCTCAAAATTTAAAAATAATAAATAAAAACACAGAAATTTGCAGTTCTTTTTTTGACAGCTTTACTGATATGTACTTAAAGAAAAATTCTGAAAGTAAGTATGCCATTTTTGGATGTAGCACTCTTGGACGTATGACGCCTAAGTATTGTAACGTTCCTCTAAGCGACATCGCTTGCTACATTGACGAAGACTCTTCTCATCAAGAAAAAGATGTTTTTGGTATTCCTATTTATAATCGTTCAGCAATTAAAAAACTCGGAATAACAGATGTTTTTATAGCTGTAAGCCCTCTATATATTGATGCCGTGATAGCAAAATTATCTGAGGAGAATGTAAATCTTCACTACCCAAAACTAAGTTAGATATGAAAAAAATACTCATTTTTGGGGCGCTTGCAGATTGCGATATAACTCTTGGCACATTCTTAATCAATAATGGATACGATGTAACCATTGCAAGGCATCAAAGATATCAATATAATCATACGAGCAAAGGTCTTGTCAGCCCTTTGCCAAACTCTACTCAAATTAAATACACCAAAAAAACAATAGACCTCATTAAGGAAACCAAGAAAGCAGATTTGATAATCACTTTTACAGGAAGCCTTCCCTTGTCTTTGCATTTGTGGTGGGTCTTTAAAAAAGTACTAGATCTCCCCCCAACAATTAACATTCCAACAGGCTCAGACATGTCTGAATTAATTAATAAAAAAAAATTTTTATCGTATGTTTATAAATATGTTTTAAAATCAGTTAACATAAATTTAATCAACCCTAGAAAGGATTTCCTTCAGACTCTGAACAAACATAATATAAAAAACGTTTCTTTTTTCCGTTATCCACATCGCTTTTTAAAGAAAAACTGTGCCGTAAATAATTTTTCAGAAATAATTTTTTTTCACCCGACAAGAATAGATTTTTTATCACAGAAAAAATTAAAGCAATCCAAAGGTAATGATATTTTCTTTGAAGAATTTGATAAGGCTCTTGCATCTGGTTTAAACGCTAAATGTTATTTGATAGAACATGGTAAGGACTGGAAATATTTACAAGAAAAAACATCTATATCTAAATATTCAAATAATTATATTTGGCTTAAGAAATTACGCTTTGAAGAGTATGTCAAATATATGAATTTTGCAGATGTAATTGTTGACCAATTTTATGTTGGCTGGATGGGAGGTATTGCACATGAGGCAATGTCTTTAGGAAAACCTGTTTTAACTTACGTTAGTAAAGCTTCTGCTTCACTACTATATGGCTCAGATCTGCCGCCGATTCTTAATTGTAATATAAAAAAAGAATCTCTCTGTGACACTTTGCTCAGCTGTAACAGCAAAAAAGAACTTTTATTACTCGGAAGTAAAGGACAGAAATGGTTAGTTAGAAACCATGGTTGGCATATTTGTATAAAACATTTTAACAATATTATAAATTCAATCTCATAATAATTTTTTTGAAAACATTATCTGTTGTCATTCAATTTTATTTCGTAACCTTAACAAATTATATTAAAAATGAAATACTATACACACCCTACTGCAGACATTGACCAAGAAGCAAGTGTTGGCGGTAAAACATATATTTGGCAAAATGTTCAAATTAGAAAAAATGCTATGATTGGCTCAAACTGTATTATTGGAAAAGGAGCTTTTATTGACTTTGGAGCTATCGTCGGAAACAATGTTAAAATCCAAAACTACGCCAATATTTTTAGAGGCGTAACAATAGAAGATGGTGTCTTCATCGGTCCATCTGTCTGTTTTACTAATGATATGTTTCCAAGAGCAGTAAATAGTGATGGATCCTTAATGGATATCAGTGATTGGAAATGCTACGAAACTCTCGTAAAATCTGGTGCAGCAATTGGCGCTGGCTCTGTAATTGTTTGTAACACGACAATTGGTAAATGGGCTATTGTTGGCGCAGGAAGTGTAGTAACCAAAGATGTTCCTGATTATGGATTAGTCTATGGTAATCCTGCACGGCTCAGAGGTTACGTTTGCCCTTGTGGCAACAAGTTTTCGCTAGAGCCGACAAACACTCCGAATATTGAATTGACTTGTGAGCATTGTAAAAGCGCAATTATTATAAATGAAAGTAACTATAAATAGGGCTAAAATGTTTACTGATAGTGATTATGTTAAATTTTTGAAAACTATAAGTGATACAACTAAAACTTATCTGTTTAAAGATTTCAGCTGGAAAACTCCTGGTCTACTTCTTCGACACGACGTTGATTTGTCGATAGACTTTTGTTTACGCTTAGTTGAAAAAGAAGCTAAAGCAAACGTTGTTTCAACTAATTTCATAATGGCAACATCTCCTCTTTATAATCCTAATTCACACGAAAACACCAAAAATCTTAGAGAAATTTCAGAACTAGGAAGTGAAATTGCGCTTCACTTTGACCCTACATGTTATCCTAAAGCCAGTGAGGATGAATTGCTGAGTCATGCTAAAAATGAAGCTACAATTCTTGAGAATATTATTGGTCAGAAGGTTTGCTCAATTAGTCTACATTGCCCATCAATTCACGGACAATTTCCTATATTTGAAAACTTCGTAAACGCCTATGATCCATCTTTTTTTACAGATGAAAACTATATTTCTGATTCCTGTATGTCTTTTCGAGGTAAAGATCCTATAGAATGGGTATATCTTTCTAAAATTAAGCCGATTCAAATGTTGTTGCATCCGCTACACTACCAAACTAACACACAAAATTATTGCTCTATTTTTGAATGTCTTATTAACAAGCACTTTCAAGTTGTAAATGACTTATTTTCTATTAGTCCTCCGTTTGCTCGTGATATTGGCAAGCTTAACAAGTATAGTATCGAAAAGGATTGATTCTCATGAAAATTGTGATTTTAAATACCATTTTTTCTGGGATTGATGTTCTTAATTCAGTTGCATCGGCCATCACAGTTGATACTGTTATTGGCTTATCTCCTTTAACTAATACAGCTAATATCTCTGGATTCGTAGATCAGAAAGAAATCTGCGAAAATAAAGGAATTAACTATGTTGAAATCTCCGATTACTCGTTGAGAGATGCGTCAGATCAACAAAAAATACTGAATATTGAAATTGACATTTTACTAGTTGCAGGCTGGCAAAGATTAATACCGGAATGGCTCATTAGCCATTGCTCTATCTGTGCAGTAGGATCACATGGAAGCCCTTATGGAATCACCGAAGGTAGAGGGAGATCCCCTCAAAATTGGGCTTTGATTTTAGGAAAAACGTCATTTAACCTGTCTATATTTAAGATTACCCCAGGCATTGATGACGGTGCAACTATAAAAGATTGTACTTTCGAAATTAGCCAGTTTGATACAATCGCATCTACTCATCATAAAGTATCACAGTTAACGGCTCAGATGTTCATTGATTCTATTGAAGATAATTCTATTATAAATAGTCATTTTACTGAACAAACAGGGATTCCTAAATACCTTCCAATGCGCAAACCTGAAGATGGTGAAATTGACTGGTTTCAATCATCGTTAACCATTCATAATTTCATTAGAGCGTTAACGGAGCCATATCCCGGAGCTTTTTCTTTACTAGGAAATGAAAAAATATTTTTCTTGCAGGCTTACCCATATTTTCTTGATTATTTTTCTAACGAAAATCCAGGCTCAATCATCAAAACTTTTGCGAATGGAGATTTTCTGGTTAAAACTGGGGACAGTTTTATGCTTGTAACAAAGTATTTATCTTCAAATAATTGTAATAAATTAATTGAAGGTCAAAGTTTTGAATCATGTAAGTCTCAGGAACAATACAATCGAATTATTTCTAGACATATTTCTAAGTACCCAGAACTTCCTATTGTGGAAGATATTTTAGAACTTGGAAATTTGAAATAAACATTATCACAAGGATTTAAATATGAAAGTAGCAGTAATTGGAACAGGATCTATGGGCCAAAATCATGTCCGTCTTTACTCAGATATAGCTGGGTGCGAACTAGTTGGCATAGCCGATCCAAACGAAGAGCAGACCGTGAGACTATGTTCGTTGTATGGCGGGAGAGCATATTCTGACTACAAGGAGCTTATAGAAAAAGAAAAACCAGATGCTGTGACCATTGCATTGCCGACAAAGCTCCATATGCAAGCGACAATGGACTGCCTTGATGCAGGAATACATGTTTTAGTAGAAAAACCCATTGCAAAAACAGTTGAAGAAGCTCGTGAGATGATTATAAAAGCCAACAATGTGGGAAAAACACTGCAAGTTGGTCATATAGAGCGATTTAACCCTGCAATTCAACAACTTAAGCAGAGACTTGCAAACGGTGAATTAGGTAAAATTTTTACTATCCATTCCCGTAGGCAGTCACCTTACCCCGGACGTATAACGGATGTAGGTGTCGCTAGTGATCTAGCAACACATGAACTAGATATGATGCGCTATATTTCACAGTCAGAAGTATCAACTATGACTGCTGAAGTTTCAAAAGTAATGAATACAGATAATGAAGACATTGTTTTCGGATTACTCCGATTTGAAAATAGTGTTCTTGGCATTCTTGATGTAAACTGGGTGACTCCAACTAAAGTACGTGAAATTGCAATTACTGGTGAAAATGGCATGTTCACTGTCGACTATCTTAATCAAACACTTTCTTTTCATTCAAATTATGCAGCTGAAGTTAATGAAAATAAAAGCGAATGGTTTTTCACTAAATTTGGCGTAGCGGAAGGTGATTTCACCAGTTTCAGAGTGCTTAAAAAAGAGCCACTACGTCTTGAAGTTGAAGCCTTTTTAGAATGCTGTAAGACTGGTAAAACTCCACTAGTGACAGGTGAAGACGGTCTAGAATCTCTTGCTCTCGCTCTTAAGATTGTTGAATGCGGTAACAATTGCAAATGTAAAAGGTAGTAAGTATGCGTCCTCAAATTAAAGGGAGCACTATTTTGGTTACTGGCGGAGCTGGCTTTATAGGCAGCCACCTTGTTGACCGCTTACTTGATATGAAAGCTAAAGAGGTTGTTATAATTGACAACCTCTTTCTTGGAAATGAAAATAATTTAGAAGAAGCAATTTCGCATGGATCAATTCTTTATAAAGATGATGCAGAATTTGCGACTTCACTTGAATATATTTTTGAACGCCATGACATAGATATAGTTTTCAACTGTGCTACAAAGGCTCTCAATTATTCATTCATGAATCCATCAAATTCGTTTGAGACAAATACCAAAGTAGTTCTAAATTTGCTTGAACTTCAACGTAAAAATGCATTTACAACTCTTTGTCATTTCTCCACATCTGAAGTTTACGGTACTGCAATCTATGAGCCAATGGATGAAGCGCATCCACGTAATCCCACAACTTTGTATGCTGCAGGAAAAGCTGCTGCTGATTTAGCTGTTGAAACCTACGTTAGAATGTATGATCTCGACTCATTCATCATTCGCCCTTTTAATAATTACGGTCCGCGCCAAAATTACAAGGGAGAATTGGCCGGGGTTATCCCTATAACTGTTTTTCGAGTGCTAAACGATCTACCACTTGAGATTCACGGAACAGGCTCTCAGAGCCGCGATTTTATCTATGTACATGACACTGTCGATGCAATTGTTAATGTCTTTGATAAGCTCCCAAAAGGCGAGTCTGTAAATATTTCAACTCACAATCAGGTGAGCATTAAAGAAGTAATTGAGACAATAGCCCACGAAATGAATTACAAAGGTGAAATCCTTAAAAAAACTTCCAGAAATTCAGATGTTTTCTGCCATAATGCTAGTAATGAAAAGCTTGAAAAAATGATAGAGTTCAGGCTGACTCCATTTTCTGAAGGTCTAAAGAAAAGTATTGATTGGTATATTAAAGCTATTACTAAATAGTTAACTTCCGCATTATATCCTACACATGAAAAAGCACAGCTTAAATTTAAGCTGTGCTTTTTTATTCCATTAATTCTAAATGACATATTTCATCTTATGCAAAATTCTTAAGGATTGCTGATCCGTAGGCCATACTTTTTCTCATTATTTTACAACTAACAAAAAAAGGGAACCGACTTTTCAGACGGTTCCCTAATATAAGCTGTAGATCCAATGGACCTGCTAACTGTTCAAGCTTACTTCAAATTATTTCTTGAAGCGGCTACGAACGATAGCAACCATAGGAGCGAGCATCAGCAACAACCATTCTAAGCCGAAGCTAGCAGCAGGGTTGAATACACAACCGGAGGAGCTAGAAGAGCTAGGGGAGATGCTACCGAGGACAATTGGGTCACCAAACTGACCTTTGCTGTTGCCTCTAACAAAGTCATAATTACCATTATCTTTGAGAGTATAGTTCAAGTAGTAATTGTTTGAAGCGACAAGGGCAGAAGTAAGACCTTTATATCCGTCACCATCTGAGTCTGAAATCCACCATGCTCCATCATAGTTCATACCTTCGGTCTCTGATGAGGCATAAGTAAGTCTATGAGCAGAATGACTATTTGCCATCAATTTGTACAGAGCAAGAGTATCTACTCGTCCTGCAACTCCAGTGAAATTAACCCGGAATGTCTGATAGAATTTGCCATTCTTAATCTGATCGGCGTTTGCTGGATGCAGTGTTGAGTTGAACCCAATTGCTCCAGTTAAAGGTACAAAATCAGAGCTTATTGCAGGCCAAGCCTTACGAAGAGCTTTGTTTGAGTAATCAGTACTATTACGTACGAAGCGCTGTTGTCCAGCTGGAGTAGTAGTAGATGCAATAGTACCATTGAACTGGTAATCTTTAGGAGCCACGTCTACAGGACTAACAAGAGCAGAATCAGGAATCATAACAGAAAGAGCAAAACCATTTTTTACTTTAGCAATTATTGGCTGATAAATACCAACTGCGTAAGCTTTGTTTTCTGCAAATTTACCGTAGAAGTTAGCTAATGGAGTTTTTCCATCAGTATTAACCAGAGTCATGTTAGACTGAGAATTTGCCTTGAAAACATTAGTTTTTCCAAGAGTAATACTTGCATCAGTAATTGTTTGCTGCTGCTCACCGAAAAGTTCAGTAGAGGCAGTTAGAACACCATCAGCATCGTTTCTAGCAATAAACGTATCTACGTTTAGATTAGCATCTGCTGACAAAGACATGATACCCTGAGTTGCGTTGTTAGAACGCTGACCTTCACCACCAAAACCGGAATAAATGGCTTTATAACCACGGTTTGCAAAATCACGAGAGCTTAAGTACTGACCATTTTTGATCATGACAGCAAAGAAACGTACAGGCTGATTGGTAGCACCGACTTTTGCGTTATAAGTCAGACCGGAAATCATATTACGATCTTTATTCATAATACCATACTGCATCAGGTCATAACCAGAATTGGTACGAGTAATTTTGATTGTTCCGTCAGCTGCTTGAACTGTTGTAGCATTGTAAGCGTAAGTTTTAGCAGTAAAATCATTTCCTTTAGTTACTGTTCTGTCATCATTGTAAACAACAAACTTAGCTCTGGCATTTGAAGCTTGTTGAATTGCAGTAGTAGTTGGAGCAGTATCAAGGTAGACCTGACCTATGATATAAATTGATTTGTGCAAATCATAATCATAACCGACTGCATAGTAATCCCAACGGGCAGAATCGTAGACAGCGTCAACAACAGTACCATTTACGTAGGACATCATGAAAGATGTACCTAAGTTATCAGCGTTATTTCTAGCACTATCACCAGCCGCGTTCTCACTAAGAGTAGTAATTGTTGAGTTTGAAAGAGCAGCAACTAGGTCATAAGAACCTGTATGAATTCCCAAGAAAGGATTCATGCCAGTAGGAGCACCATGACCTGCAGCAACAGCTGCTGTAGAGTTAAACTGGCCTATAGTTACAAGACCTGGAAGTTTTGTAAGAACAGCACTTGTAGCGGTACCAGGAACACCAAATGTTACTGAATTAGCACGAATAAAAGTCGCATTCTGTCCAGCACCACCGCCATCAGTACCGTTATTCTGTGCAATTACAGCTGGGAGAATGGCTGAAGTGGAGTTAAAAAAACCAAAATTAGCACTTAGAGTGGAGTTACCATCGTGTTGAGCAGCGGATGAAACATCTGTAGCACTCAAAATGTTTACATGTGAAGCATTAAAAGGAATAAAGGTTGCGTTTTCTCCAGTTTTACCATTAAACGCAGACCTTGAAGCGTTTACTGTAAAACCGATAAATACCCGGTTAGTTTTAGCAGTTTCAGCTTTGTATACCTGAGTGACAGAGGTAGTCTGCTTGCTGTCAATCGCAGCGGTTCCGTTCAAAGCAGTTGGGAATACAGCATCAATTGCAAATGCACTGGAAGCTGCCAGCATCAGCAATACTGTAAAGAGAACTGTAATCTTTTTCATAATGAAAAGATCTCCTTAAGTTTAAGTTAACAAAATAAAAACCCCAAAAACCCAATGTTTTCAAGATTTTAATCTAAAATACGATGACACTATAACCTTAAACAATCTATAATTCAACTCATTTATTAGATTCCTGAACTAAATAACTTCATAAATTCTAACTAATGGAAAACCCTCATAAACAAGTTTAAAATGGCTAGCCAATTCAGGTGTAGAAGGATCTTCAATCAATAATCTTACGAGCATACTTGAGTTTACAAAGTCATCAACAAGGAAGGCTTGCGTACTCGGCTCATTATACAAAAGATGCGGGCCTACTGAATTGGGGAATACTTTAAAATTTCTCTGCTTTCTTCTTAAAAAATCATAAGAAGATAAGGATATTTGAGATTCTCCTCTAATTGCAAATTCCCCAGACTCAAAATTCAAGTCAAAAGGTTTAGTGACAGAAAGAACCGTAGGATGTATACTACTTCCACTTATGACATCCCAACCGCCATAGTAAAGTATCCAGTATGCAAGTCTAATATTTTCCCAACTTACCACCAAATACTGCTTAGCTGTTTTCGGAAAGTTAACTTTACTTTGTCCCAAATATTGAATCATTTTATGCACTTTTTTTGCTGAAATCTTACTCCAGACAGCAGCAGGATTGTTACCGTTAGCAGCACTAAATTTAATAAGCTGGCTAGACTGTAAATATGAAGGAGTAGTGAAGGCCAAACTAAGTGGGTATAAAATACGACCAGCATGATTTCCGCCATTCGCGAATGAATTAACCCCAGTGTAGTACATAGTAGCATAACCCCAATCCCACCACGTCCACACAGTACTATCATCAGACATTTTCTTGCCGGCTTCAATCAAAGCTTTTGCGTGACTTTTCCCCATTATAGGAGTTGCAGGAGCCCCTTCGTATATTGTAAATATATTTGAAAAAAGAAGACCGACTATGACTAAAGACTGGACAACACCTAACACTAATTTATTTGTCGTAAAATTAGCATAACGCTCAATAAAACAAGCTAATGTAAAACTTAGCCCGAGCCCCAACGCAATACCGCCGAACATAGCAAAACGCCCGCCCATATAAACAGCAGCAAAGGTTATTGCGGCAAACGGGGCCAAAAAGAGACTCGTTGGATTAACTAAGACTACAAAAACGAATGATAAAAATCCTAACCATCCCAAAAAAATACTTCCCGTCAAATTCGAAAACAAAGCATCAAAACTTATATTTTGAGCCTCAATGACACTTTGAGCTATACCTGGATATTGTGGCCCTGAGATCCCTGTTGAAGTATCAGCAACGGGCTTAATATAGGAGCCAATTTTCATAGAAATGACAACTAGCAAATCTTGCCCCAATCCACTTAAGGCAAAAATAGCCAGCAGTATTAACAAGTATAAATAAATACTATTATAAAATTTATGATCTCTGACAGCTGAAAACGACATTGCAATCAGGAACAAAATCGCAAGAACAAAACCAATCCAACCGACAAAGGCAACCAAAAAGAACAGGACCAAGCCACGCAGAAGTTCAGGACGATTATTTTTAGTTCCGCAGACAACAGAAAGGCCAAGTGCAATAAGCGCGACAAGAATAGCAAAGGTTAAAACATCACTATGCCATAATTTACCATATGCAGCTATGGCCCCAGCGAAAATAGGAAGACAATAATCAATCAGTGTAGGATTAAATTTTATTTCTGCTCCTTTTTGAGGAAGCCATGATGTTCTAATCCCTTGGCAAACCCATCTTGCAAGAAGGACAGAGATTAAAAGAGGTAAAAAAAGAGTCACAACATCTGTATCGTAATATGAAAGTCTAGTTCGAAAGTAGTATGCAGGAATGGATGTCGCATACACTGCACTTACCAGCCCAACCCAAGGACCGCGAACAAGCATACCCCAAGCAAAGGCGGCGATTGCACAAAAACCTGCAAATACAGCCGGAAGCCAAAATGCAATATTACCGTATTGAACGCCAGTTAAGCTACCTAGAAAACGTACCAGTTCCGACATAGGATTGCCTACGGCGCTTCCAACCCCTTTTGCTCCGGCAAGCCAATAATAGGCGTCATGTGTTCCCATTATGTATTCACCATGAACAATAAATGAAGGGTTACTCCATTTCTGCAAATCCAAACACCTAAGTCCAAATGCGAATGCAAATGATATCAATGAAAAAATTAAAAAAACTTTCCAATCATTCATCCAAGCCGGTTTTTGAAATTCCTGCCTCATGTTGAGCTCCACTCTATGATGCTAATATCTTGGTAAAAATAAGATGTGTTAATATGATGCAATTACAGCTTTGTAACCCTGACAACTTCTTCAAGAGTAGTTATCCCCTGACGAACAAGGCGGATTCCATGATCGACCATAGTTTCGCGGCCCTGTTCTTTAGCGTAAGCTTTAATGCGGTCAGCAGACACGACATCCATAATAAGGCCACGCATGTCTTCAGTCACTGGAATTAATTCGTAAACACCTTTTCGACCACTGAACCCTGTAAAATTACAATGCTCGCAGCCAGTGCCGGCCGTTTGAACCGTAGGTAAATCTTCCATATCGTCAAAAAGCTTAATAGTATGTTCAGAAACCGAAACTGTTTCAGAGCAATGAGGACAGTTAACTCTAACCAGCCTTTGTCCGAGAACTAATGAAAGAGACGACGCAAGCAAAAATGGTTCAATCCCCATATCAAGCATTCTGGTCACAGCTGTTGCGGCGTCATTGGTATGCAATGTGGAAAGAACAAGATGACCCGTAAGCGCAGCCTGCACTGCAGTACTGGCTGTTTCCTGATCTCGAATTTCACCAACCAGAATAATATCAGGATCCTGTCTAAGGAATGAACGAATTGTGGTGGCAAAAGTCATGCCCGCGGCTTTATTTACCTGAACCTGATTAATCCCGGAAAGTTGATATTCAACAGGATCTTCAACAGTAACGATATTTTTATCTTCGCGAGGCAATTCACTGAGTCCTGCATAAAGACTTGTAGTTTTACCGGACCCTGTAGGCCCTGTGACAAGAACAATCCCATGCGGCTGAGCAAGAACTTTTCGGAATAGCTCAAGATCTTTACCTTTGAGACCTAAATCTTCGAGGTTAAGTATATTTTTTGAGCGGTCTAGGATACGCAGAACAGCCTTTTCTCCGCTCATTGTAGGAATTGTAGAGACACGGACATCAACTTCTTTCTGTCCGAGTTTAATAAAAATTCTTCCGTCCTGCGGCTTACGACTCTCCGCAACATCCATCTCACCCATAACTTTAATACGCGCAATAATTGTCGCTTGCAGCCCTCTATCTAGACGTTTAACGGCTTTAAGTACTCCATCCTGCCGATAGCGAACAACAAAATTGTTGCCCTGACCTTCAAAATGAATATCACTTGCTCCAGAAGTTATGGCCTGATGCATAGTCTTATTCACAAGACGAACAATTGGAGCATCATCATGAGACCAGCCCAAAAGATCTTCGCCGTCTTCGCCTGCTCCACCTTCCTCAGATTCAGACTCTATGGAACTTTCTTCTTCCCAAACAGTCAATGCCTGCTCGAGCAATGGGAAAAATTGATCTTCTTCAACAATTTTTGTTGTAACTTTTTTCCCCAGCTTCCAAGCAAGAAAATCGGCCATCGGTAACGAACTTTCATTCTGAAGCAACACCTTAATCTCGCGGTCGCTGACTTCTACAGGAATAAACTCACTTCGTTGTGGAAATGTTAAAAAAAGATCCACTACGTCACGAGGAACCGTACTAAGGTCATATGAACTTTTCAATTTAATAACCTATTAACCATCAGACTGGGTTGAAGATACTTCAGGTTTATTTTTCGAAGTATCGTTATTTTTATAAGTATTAAATTCTTTTTCAATAAAACTATTTATCCTGACTCTCTGATTGCGATACTTATTCATTTTAGCCTGACTGAGAGCTTCAAGCTGCTCATTTGTTCTGATTATACGAGCAGATAAGAAAATCATTAAAGTACTTTTGTCATCACTGTTAGTCTGAGTTTTAAACAGCCACCCCAGCAGCGGCAAATCAGAAAGATATGGAACACCACTTTGTCCTCTAGATTTATTGGATTGGATTAAACCACCAATGACCATCGTTGAGCCATCAGCTAGAAGGACTGTTGTTTTTGTAGTACGGTCAGTTGTGACGGGAAGCTCCAGTGTCCCAGACGTACTCATCTGGTTATATGTCTGGTACAGTTCAAGCTTTACCATTCCATCTTCACGATTAATATGCGGCTTAATATTAAGTTTTATACCAACGTCTTTATATGAGTACGTGGCAACAACAGAATCCCCTGAAGTAGAACTTTCACCTGTTTTATACGGCCTGTTTTCACCTACAAAGATCTCTGCTTCAGAATTATCAATTGCCATAATCTGAGGAGCTGAAATAAGATTAAAGTCTGAGGAAGATTTAGTAAAATTAACTAAAGCAGCAATTGAAGGATAGCTCTTGCCTCCATACGAAATCATATCCCCCAAAACCCCCATGGAAAATCCACCAGGCATAGCACTTGGATTAGCAGCATAGCTTGCTAAATTACTACCAGATGTCTTAGTGTTTCCTATAGTAGAAACACTGTCGCCCATTTTTACAGCTCCCTCCCATTCAACCCCGAACTCTTTGGCATTGCTAAGTGTAGTTTCCATAACAAGTGCTTCTATGTAAACCTGATCTTGAGGCTGATCGAGCTGCTCAACAAATTTATCTATCTGAGGAATTTGAGTGGCATCGGCCATAACAATTAAGGTATTAGTCGTCTCATCTGCTGAAACCTGCATGCCATCATTATTATCAGAGCCTAATGAATCATTTTTATCGGAAGCCTTAGCTCCAGCACCACCCTCAGCAGAGCTTTTTGAGCTAGGGATACCACCACCGGTGACCAGGCTTTTTAAAACATCTCCGGCAACAACAGCCTCAATATTATGCAACCGATAAACTTTAAGCTTAGAATATGAGTCAGTTGCCTTATCAAGCTTCGAAACAAGAGTGCGTATAGTGGTCAACTGATCTGCGCTTCCTGAAACAAGAAGACTGTTTGCCCACTCGACTGATTCAATGACAGGAACGTTACCAACTTTACCCACAGTTGACAGTTTCTTATAAAACGACTCAAGCTTAGCGGCGACAGACTTTGCACTTGTTTTTTGTAAGTCAATAATCGCTGTATCCTGCCCGGCTCCAATTTTACGAACAATTCCAAGCAATTTACGCATTTTATCAACATTTGACTGCAAATCCCGGACAAGCACGGCATCAGCCATTGGAACTGCAGTAACTTGTCCAATCTGTGAGGCAAAGGGCTTCAAAAGATCTGTCACCTTATCCGGAGCCATCTTCCCTGCGAGCTGAAAAACAGAAGTAACAATCTCTTCCCCCGACCCACCTAAGGAATTAGATTTAATAGTTGGAGAAATCATCTTGGCATCTCTTGAGGGCAGTATATAAGTTACGTTGTCACGTGTAACAGCATAAAACCCTGCGCCTGAAAGAACTTGCTGAAAAACAGCCATAAGTTCAGGTTCAGTCAAAGACTGCCCTGCGTAGATACTTATATGACTCCCTGGTAAGATTGCTTTATTAAAGACAATATTTCGTCCAGTATATCGTCCGACAAATTTTACAAATTCTGCTAGAGAGATACTTTCCAAGTTAGCATGAACAGAATCACCGCCTTCAGGTTGGGCAAAAGCCCCTGATGACATGAGCGTAATGGCTATAGCCAGTGCAATCACTACTTTATATAATAATTTAAACATATTCAGTTTCACAGTCTCCACCGAAGTTCAATTTGGAAAGAATAATTTTTCAAAAATAAAATCTTGGTATAAATTCAAAAACTCAAAACAATTTATTAAAACATCTACCTCTTCAATATATATAGAAAGAATCATCCTATACTTGCAAAAATCCGTCAAGCGAAGCTGTCTTCACATTTTAATTTACATGAACTGATAGAACAAAAAGGCATTATAAGCAAAATGAATGATTGTTCCCGGAACAACGCTACGGTAGCGTTGCCATATAAATCCAAAAGCAAGTGAAGGAATAAAAGTGAGTGCAGCCCAGTTTAAAGGTTGGCTAACTAAATGCATACTTGAAAAAATAAGTGAAGCGAGAACATTAGCAAGACTAAGAGGGCCAACCCTGTACTTATAACGTAAAAAACGATCAAGACCCTCTTGAAGAAGAAATCTGAAAAACAATTCTTCTATGAAAGCCTTAGCAAACAGCAATGCAAGCGAAAGCTTTAAATCAGGACTTGGTACGTAGAGCCCGACAAAGCCAAAAGATAAAAACAGATAAAAAATAGGGTCAGTAAAACTACATGCTCCCCATTTCAGCTGATTCCAACTCCCTTTAATAATTCTGTTTACGAAAAATTCATAAACCATAAATGACCTATTTTTAATCTCCAACATTATTTTTGCTTAACAAAAAAACTCAAAGTTTATCTAAAACCTTCACGAGCACATCTTCAGGAGATAAATCGTTAAGACATGCCAGATCACCTCTGGAACAACTTTCACAGCTACATGGCTGGCATTCAAGCTCAGGCACCACTTCTATGTGATCAGGAGAAGGAAAAGTCCACGCACTACTAGAAGAACCTGGAATTGTTATACTCGGTGTCCCGACTCCAACGGCAAAATGCCTCGGCGCAGAGCAGTTCCCTATATGTAAAACAGCTCGCTTAATAAGAGCGGCCATAAGTCGCAATGACCCTGCTTTTTCAAGCATTACACATCTGCTCGCAAGACCAGATATTGATTTAACTTTTACCGCTATGTCCTTCTCTCCGGGGCCATAAATAATAAAAAATTTAATATTTTTAATCCGTTCAGCCAACAACGAGATTAGTTTGCCATAATGTTCTGCCGGCCATCTTCTGGTATATCTTCTGTGAGAAGGATCTAAAGTAATTAAAATCTCATCGTCCTTTACACCAAGTGAAGCAAGACATAATCCAGCGTCCTTCCGTTCCTTCTCGCTGATAAAAATCTGGGGTTTAGCATCTTCCCATTCTATCCCTAAAGGTTTTAGAACCCCAGCCTTATATTTTGCTGCGTAACCACCTGGGATAGACTCAGGCCAGTTCGTATATAAAAACCGATTGTACCACGGAGGATTAAATGAAAGCCGCACAGGTGCATCACAAAATAAAAGCATCCACCGACACCTGGGAAGCTGCTGAAAGTCTACAACAAGGTCATAACCAGCCTTTCCTACTTTACGATAAAAAGCTAATGCTTTAAATGGATTACGCAGATCATTCTTATTAATGGACCAAACATGCTTAACTGCAGGATTATTATCAAAAACAGGAACGCATTTTTCTTCGGTGTAGATATGAATCTCAGCCAACGGAAATTTTTTATGCAACAAAGATATGGATGCCGTAGATAAAACGACATCCCCGATTTGCCGTAATTGACAGACCAGAATTCTCTTCGGATTAATTGCAGTTATATCATTCACTATTTAAAGAACTCACTTTCAAAATTATAATAATTCAAAAATCAACTTACTTTTTTGAATGTGCCGAAATAAGCACACCGTTTAAATAAAGTCCAGACGCCTTTTTGTTCCAAAAATAAATCTACATTTATATAAAATCACCGAAAAACATAGCGTGTGGATAAAGTGTAATTTACAATCAAAGCTACTCCAGACCCTACAGCCAGTGGTAGAATAAGCGGCGCGACAGGCCACACAAGCAGAACTACAGCGTAGCACCCGTAGTTAACACTGCTGCCAATACTGTTAGACACTAAAAACTTATACCACCCGCGCCAAGGAGCTTTACCTTCTTTGCGGAAAGTAAATCCGTGGTGAAACTTATAACATACAGTCAAAGCAATTAATATTGCAGGAATTCTTGCAGCAAGAGACGGAAAACCTAAGCCAACAAGGCCATATGTAATCCCAGAATCAACTACAAACCCCAGTCCGCCAATGCAGCAAAAACGCAAAAACCTGTTATTTATCAACAATTCTGCCATCCAAATCATCTTTTAAGCAACAGTTCTGACAAGTCACTGCAGGCAAAGTGAAGTTTAAGTATTCCAGTCTCCTCATTCAGACATGGAATTAAAACGGCTGTTTTCATTTTATCGAAGCCCCTTTCAAAAGTTCCTGCGGTAGTAATTTTTTAGAAATTATCCTCAATTTATGGCCCTTGCGGTCAAAATCCGAAATACCAACCCGTGTGGCCTTAGCCAAGTCGTCTTTATTGCCAGAATAAAAATAGTAGTATCCATTAATATTTTCAGGTTTATAATTCTCATCCGTCTGCTTACTGAAAATCATAATGCTCATCCGGCGGGCGTTCTTCAGCATCTTTCTATCTTCGTTTATCTTAAGCCGTCCCTGTTTATCATACCCGAATAGGCTCATAACACCTTGCTCAATAATATTCGGAGACCATGTAGTGTATCGCATAAGAACCGGGATTTTTTCTTCAGCAATGATACGTCCGTTTTGTAAATCTTCCTGCAACCGACTAAAAGTATTCTGCGAAGGAACTTCTTTAAGGGTAAATGCGGCAAAAGCGATAATCAAACCGTACTTAAAGAACTTTGCAGCGCGTGGAGAAGACCCACGCCACTTTCTAAGACCTAATAAAAGAATCATTATTAAGTATGGCGTGCCAGCGGTAAGATACCTACTGCCGACAGGGGCTGCCAGTTTAAGAGGATGCAGACTGCAGAGCATATATACGCTAAAAAACAGCCCCCCCAAAAACAAAACGGATAGACACTTTTCATTGTCGTCTCCTCGTCTGATAAACCATATGGAAACCGCAAAACCAGCCAAAAATACGATCAAAAGTCCTCTTAATTTTACTAGATCAAGAAAATTAAGCAGATATTCTCCGGGTGTTACTAGCAATTGACCTTGCGAAACATGATTGCGAAGAATAATGCTAAATTTACCTAAAACATTTCCTGTTATATTATAAAAACAACCCCACTCAAGTGCGACAACTGCTAAGAAAAAAATAGAAAAAATCAGTATTGGGCTTACTCTTTTTTTGCCAATATAAAGTAAAGCCAAAATTCCGGGACCATAGTAAATACTGGTAACCCGCGAACCCCATGCACATCCGGCAAGAACCCCTGCAATAGCGAGTAGTTGCCATAACCCATTCTTACGCCAATAAAGCAAAGCAAGAACACATCCAAGCAAATAGGTCATTTCGTAGAGCCCTGGCCAAAGCTGGCTGCCCATAGTTGTCATTTTAGGATATAAAATAAGGAGCAGAGCAGATAAAAAGCCGAAGCGTCTATTTTTCAAAACAGATCCGACATAAAAAACAAGCACAGCGCTGATCGCAGAATAAAAAATCGGTAAAATATAATAATTAGCGGAAGCCGTTCCGAATGCTTTAAGCATCAAATACAGCGGTAGATTGATAGCCCACCTAATAGTATGATGAGTCCACTCTATGTAACAGCCATTATTAACGAGGTTAACGACATTTTCCCAAGCAGCAAGCGAGTCCCCGCCTATTTCTATATACTCAAGTGATAGAATACGTACTGCTATAGATAAAACGACTATACCCAGCACGTAAAATAAATTTATGGAGAAATCTGAAAAATTATAACGAGTACGATTGTCAATCATATATTATGAGCCTTATGTTATTTTAATATGTTCGTTCTTTGACAGTAGTATTGCAAGTAATCCAAGTGTACGCACGCGGTCAACCCGCTTAACAAAGTAGCTTCTTCAAATAAAAAACACTCATTCTAAAAGAACTTTGACAGTAAGCTTACAATTCCAGTATATTTGCTAATAATACAAATTTATTCCTACCTCATCGTACAACAAAAGGAGAAATCATGAAAAAGCAGCCTCTTATCATAGCTGTATTCCTTCTTGCTGCAGCAATTCTAATGCTTCCCTCTTCGGGATTTTCTGCTGAAAAAAAGATGAAAGAAACCATTCTTACTCTTGATTACACTCCGATCAAAATAGACTCTCCTCCATGTTCAACTAAAATTGCGGTTGTTAAATTTACTGAAAGCTCACCGATCAAAGAAATTGGTCAGAGCAATCTGTTTAAATATATCCCTTCAATAGATGTAGGCACATGGATGGCTAAATCGCTCTATACTCAGTTGAAATCAGAAGGTTACAATGTTGAATATTTTGAAACAATGGACGAAGCTGGAGACAATTTCATTATTACCGGAGTCGCTAATAAAGTTTATGTAGACCGGCCCGGACAAATGGAAATGAAATATAAAGTTCAACTTGATGGCATGGTGACGAAAAATAATAAACTACTTTTTTCAAAGAATTATATTTCCAAACAGCAAAAAGCATTTGCTAATACTGGTAAAAATGCAGGCAAACTGATGTCCGGACTTCATGATTCATTCGGCTTATTTATTCCGCAAGCGATTAAAATTATCAATGAGAGCAACTAAATACTAAAAGTTAATTCTATTTAAAAAGTTCTAGAGTCCGATTTTATATAATAACATCGGGCTCTTATTTTATAAAGCAATATTAAATGTCTACTTTTATTACCTTGCGCCAAGCCTGAATAATCGTTATTAGAGCCGTGTTTGCAGTGTCGGGGATTAAATACACATCTGAATGTATCGTTCGATTCCTCTCCTTTATAAAAATACGCAGCACATACTATAAACAATCGTGCTCCCACATAGTTAGTGGCATATACACTAAATTAACTACGGAAAAATCTATGAAGCCTATTATTAATACAATAGAATACTATATCCCTGATGAAACAGTTGATTGTTTAGAGCTAGATAAACGCAAACCGGAATGGCATGTCCGCAATTCTCTACCCAAAACAGGCGTTCGTTTTCTACATCATGCAGAGAAAGATGAAACAACTCTTCAAATGGCTCACAACGCCGCTGAAAAAGTCCTTAAAAATATTTCAAAATCAGAGTTTCCGGACACTCTTATAGTCTGTACTCAAACTCCTGATAATCTTCTCCCGCATGTTTCGGCATGCTTACAGCACGAACTTGGACTTCCTTCATCCACCAAGTGTTTTGATATCAGCTTAGGTTGCAGCGGATTCTGTTACGGACTTTCAACAGCTTACGCTTATCTGGCTGCCAATATTTCTCAAAGAGTACTTCTTGTTACAGTTGATAATTACTCAAAAATTATCGACCCCGATACGAATAAAGCTTTCCTACTCTTTTCAGATGGGGCATGCGCAACCATCATCGATAAGCCAACTATTCCACCTGTCTTCCAGTTTGGAACTGATGGCAGTCGCTACAAATCTATTATATGCGAAAATACAGGAGTTAGTGTTACAACAGGTAAAGATCCTGAAGCACCAATTCCAAGCCCTGACTTCCAGATGGATGGTTACAAAGTTCTCCAATTTACAATCAAAACAATTCCTCCTGAAATAACTAAGCTTGCAAAGACTGCAAATATTTCACTTGATGACATTGACCTTTTCATCTTCCACCAAGCCAGCCGAAAAGTGCTTGTAGAGATTGGTAAAAAACTTTCCATACCGGAAGAAAAATTGGTTATCGACCTTGAAGAAGTAGGAAACATAACTTCATCTTCTATCCCCATCGCGATGAAAAGAGCTGAAGATCGCGGTGAGCTTAAACGCGGTGACAAAATATTACTATTCGGCTTCGGAATTGGACTCAGTTGGTCTGGAGCTATTATTGAATATTAGTTTATTGTAAATCATCATAATTTTAATTTTAAAGTCCGGCTCGCGCCGGACTTTTTTATTTTTATAAATATGATAAAAGAAATATACGACCCTACCTTAGCTATAAATAAAACAATGACATTCTATATGTAAATTAAATCATGGAGGATGGTATGTGTAAGAAAATCATTGTACTTAGCACTATTATCGGCTTGGCAATAATGCTCGGGTGTTATAAAACGCTCCCGTCTAGATATCAAAAAACAGCCTACGATAAAAACTACCAACACAAAATTGCTTCCACTCACGTAAGTGTCCTAACTGTAATTCCTTGGGACGAAATAAAAGACGAATTGCAACCTGACTTTAAGATTGATTCTGCAGAAGCCTTCAAGCTAGCGATACCTACCACCTTTGCTGAAGATAAATTAGTACTCAAAGCGATCAGTGCATATTTAAAAGCCGGACTGACGGGGTCTCTTAGTTCAACAACCGCCACTAGCCTTAAAGGAAGCGAAGTCGCTGATTCATTTAGTGAGTCAAAAACTAAATCCTTTACGCAACCAGACATCAGCGGGCTCAATATAAATCACAATGAAGCAGGACTTATGAGTTCTTCAGAAAATAAAGAATTAGAGAGTACCATTATAAATCCTAGGTTGCGCTACTCTGCAGCAACAGCATTATATCAAGAAGTTAAACTATTAAATAAGTATGTTAAATATGCTTCAAAAAGAGATGGGTACACTCCTTACCTTGTAAGAATGCAGGTTTCGCTTAATCCCAAAACCCATGAAGCTCCATATGATGCGTACTCTACCATTTCATTTTTTCCGGATAGATTTTCCGATCCTACTTGTGAAGAGTTCGGAAAGAATAACGCCACAGCACGAAATCCATATGTAATTCCGCTTCTTGCTACTGAAGACTTAGAAAGCTCTTCATATAATCGCACAAATGAAAAAATTCTTCAGCTTGGAATGGCCTTAATGGCTACAATTAATGGAATCGGCGCAGAAGCAGGTTTTTCATCAACAGCTAAAAACTTTTTAAAAACAACAGGTAAAAATTACAATAGCTTAATGACAGTAGGACGAATTAGCGACAATTCTATACGCGTACGTTTTGGAGCAATGCTTACTGCAAACGAAAAAGGTAATGAAAAAAAATACATAATGATTCCAAGAACTCACTATGTAACACTCTTACTTATGGTTCCCAATAAACAAAATAACAAGTTAATGGCTCTAACGCGGACAACTCTTGTAAACACAGAAAATGGAAAAGAACTTAAATGGACAGAAAAATCCACCATGATAAGTGAGGCCGCTCTAATCTTAGAGAAATACGAAATTCCTTTCCCTAAATATATTAATCCTGGCAGTTATACTGACACAAAAGTTGCTACTAATTTTATTAAACTTGCTGCGGACGTTCAAACTAATCGTTGGGATTGTTTCGATACCCATTATGACAAATTTTGCGAATCTTTGGGGTATGCTGACGATAAAGCAAATACAATTATTAGATGCAAAGCGGCTAAACTGATCAAAGAGCAAATTTGGACCGATATTGCAAATCTTTGGGTCGGTGGACAATATTCATACACTTCGTTTCAAGTTAAATCCAACATTATACCTAAAAAGGCTGATGCAATTCTGCCTAATCCTCAATTCATATTTCCTGCAATTGACGATGGAACGACAACAAGTGTCTTTATCACTGGCGGGATTAATCTCAGTAAAAAAACAATTAAGCCGATATTAACAGCGTTCGTTAACAAAAAGATGCTAACATTCCCCCCATTCTCAATTGTAAGTACTACGGATGGAACGGGGTGCACAGTATCTTTTCAATCATTACAAAACATAAAGGGTTTTAATTCTGCTAGAATGAAACTCAGCTTCTCTGGCAGAAAACAAAAAAATTCAGTGCTATATCAGATGGCAGATAAAAAATCTTCGAAAAAATGTTCTTTTAAAATACACTCTACCATGAAAAATATTGTTATAGAAAAAGGGCAAGGCAAATTTCAAGTTGTCTTTAGCGGGGTGAAGACAGGCGGAGCAACCTGCTTAATGAAAATACAAAATGGCGCTGTTAAAGACTCAGTCTTAAAGCAGAAGGGTTTTATACTAAACAAAAAATTCCCAGGTTGGCGGACAGTTCCTAGAGATGGCCTGATAACAATTCCTCTTTCTGATTTAAATGTAGGAACAAACGTCATTGTCGAGATAAAAGGAATACGCGGAAAGGAAATAGTTGCTACGGGACTGGTAACGGCCGCTCCAGTAATCTTAACTGTAAAAAAAGAAAAATAGTCTATAATTTTTCATCCCGCTCAGTGTATACTTTACAATAGGGCGGGATGAAAATTACATCTTCATTGAATTATTATAAATACGACTTTGCCCATTCCACAATCTGCTGAGTGGACATAGCACCAGAAATACGATTTACTTCGCTACCTTTTTTAAAAATGGCTATAGTTGGTAATGATCTAATGTTAAATCTGGCAGCCATCGCTTTTGAATTTTCAGTATCCACTTTAACAGTCAGAATTTTGGGAAACAATTCTTTAGCAGCAGCCTCAAATGATGGAGCCATTGTCCGGCAATGCCCGCACCATGGAGCCCAAAAATCTACCAGTACAGGCAGATCTGTTTTTGAGATGAACCTCTCAAAGGTAGAATCATTCAAATCAAGAGGATTTGAACTAAGCACTAATTCACCGCACTTACCGCATGTAGGATTATCGATAAGTTTATCTGAAATAACTCTATTTATTGCCTGACACTTAGAGCAAACAATATGTAGTGAACCTGAAGTAGAATCCGGCATAACATTCTCCTATTCAAAAAATTAAACCAGCTACCATTAAAAAGAAAAAAAGGGATTACCGTTATGGTAACCCCTACAATTAAAAAACACAAAATAAGATTTAGCTGTTTAATCCCGATTCAAATACTCAATCAAGATTCCCCAGATACGTTCTGCGGCGTGACCGTCCCAACCGGGGATATCAGGAGCAGGCGCACCTGTCTTTGCCCGCGCAGCTTCTACTTCTCGCAAAATATCATCTTCCAGAACTCCGGCAAGAACATTCGTTCCCAGATCAATCGTTACAGGACGTTCTGTATTTTTACGCACAGTAACGCAAGGAATACCTAGAGCGGTAGTCTCTTCCTGCAATCCTCCGCTGTCAGTAATCACAACCTGTGCGTCTTTCCACAGGTAAAGAGACTCACGAAACGAAAGAGGCGGAAAAGTATGCACATTCTCTGAAAAAGAAATCGAAAACTCTTCCATCATCTTCGCTGTGCGCGGATGAATAGGGAACAGAATTGGCAATTTCTCTGAAATTTTATTGAGAGCGGAGACAATACCTTTCAACACATCCTTGCAATCTACATTTGAAGGACGATGCATGGTCAGGAAAGCATATTTGCCAACCTTTTCTTTTAATAGACGCGATTCATAACCGGAAGTCACATCACCTCCCAGCCGTTTTACATTATAGAACAAATTGTCGATCATGACATTACCGACCTGAAAAATTGAAGATGCGTCTTTACCTTCGCGTAATAAGTTTTCAAATCCGTGTTCTTCAGTTGTAAAAAATAAATTACTGATTGAATCGGTAACCATACGATTAAGTTCTTCCGGCATATCCAGATCGCCACTCCTTAGTCCTGCTTCAACATGTGCTACGGGGATATGCAGTTTACGAGCAGCAATGGAACAAGCCAGAGTGGAGTTAATATCCCCAACAACAACGACTAAATCGGGCTTATGTTCAACACACATTTTTTCAAAGGAGACCATTATCGCAGCAGTCTGTTCAGCATGGGACCCCGTAGATTTACCCATATTATATTTAGGTTCATCAATATCCAGATCTTCAAAGAAAACCTGAGACATCTGGCGATCATAATGCTGCCCCGTATAAACTATGTCACATTCAATAGATTCTAGATTACGCGATGCCCTAAAAATAGGGGCTACTTTCATCAGGTTAGGACGCGCTCCGGCTACCAAGAAAACTTTTTTCATTTATATACTCTCGATTGAAATTAGTCGGAGGAAAATAGTCTCCGACGGCTTAAGAATCTCCAAAAACTTTTAGTTGACTGATATATCAAATATTCAAGATCTTGTGTTTAAAACATATAGCTTACATAAGACAAGTCCAAATAGAATGCCCATGATGTGGTTTCCTAAGGGGATTGTCCACTTTGGTCCAGCCGAAGACTAAATCATCTATTCTTAATTAATATGCTAATCGTTGGGCCCAAAAAGTTTATTCTGCAATTCATCCAAAGTCCGGCATGTTTCGGACTGAAAAATAGGACCGTATCCTAGTCGTCCAGCCTGCTTTAATCTTGTTTCCCCGCCTGATGCCGGACGTATACGCCCATTCAGGTCAACCTCGCCCCAAAAGACTGCTCCAGATGGAACCGGACGATCATAAAAAGAAGAAAGAACTGCGGCAGCTACTCCAAGGTCAAGACCGGGATCACGCATAGCAAGTCCTCCTCCTATTTTGGCATATATATCAAGCTGCCCGAGATTTAAATTCAGCCTTTTTTCAAGCACAGCAAGAATAAGATTAAGCCTGTTGGTATCAAAACCAAGTGCGGTTCTACGTGGTATGGAAAGTACAGAACGGCTCGCTAAAGCCTGCACTTCAACTGCGAAGGGTTTGTGCCCGTCCATTGCCATAACAACGGCTGCGCCTGAAAAAGAATCGTCTCTATCACCAAGGAAAAGAGTTGAAGGATCTTCTACTATTTCCATGCCTGATTCGCGCATGGAAAAAACAACCAGTTCATCACTCGGACCGAACCTATTCTTAAGCACACGCATAATGCGCATCATATGCTTGCGATCACCTTCAAGATACAAGACCGTATCTACCATGTGTTCAAGTAATTTAGGCCCGGCAATCTGTCCGTCTTTAGTCACATGCCCGACAAGTATCAGAGTCGTTTTGGTCTTCTTAGCTGCATCAACAAGTTCAGATGAAACAGCACGAACCTGACTTACAGACCCCGGAATACCTTCCGCACGTGAAGAGTTGAGCGTTTGCACAGAATCAATAATAAGAAGATCCGGTTTTTCAGGCCCCTCAAGAATTCCAAGCGCTTCATCCGAAGAAGTGCTGGCAATGGCGAGAAGCCCCGAATCAAGTAATCCAAGCCTTTCAGCACGGCCCCTGATTTGAGCCAAAGATTCCTCACCGGAAAAATATACTGCATGATTACCCATCTGAGACTGAGCAGCAGCAAGCTGCAGTAGCAAGGTTGATTTACCGATACCGGGTTCGCCGCCAACAAGCACAGCTCCACCGGGAACAAACCCCTTACCTAGCACAGTATCAAGCGGAGCAAATCCAGTTGAACGAGCCTGTGTGTTCTCAATCGAAATATCGGCTAAAGCTGTAACTTTTACACCGGCATGGATATGGCTTACTGAGCCGCCTTTACGGACAACAACTTTTTCCTGAAGTGTATTCCATTCACCACAACGAGGGCATTGCCCCTGCCACTTAATAGCCTGTGCTCCGCAACTGGAACAAACGTAAATATCTTTAGTCTTCATCAGCATCTCCGCAGTGGTAAAACCATAAACAAAAAGCCGGACAATCAGTCCGGCTTTTCATATTTAAATCTAATGATTCAATTTAACAGCACTCTTTATCTCTAAAGAATTACACTGCAAAACAATATCTATTTTTTAGGCGGATTCTTTGCTTCCACCACATTGATCACATATTCTTTGACTGCCGGAGAAGGTTTGAAGAACACAACCATGAAAGGTGTATCCATTCCCGGCTTAAGCAAAGTATTATTAGATAAAATACCTACTTTAGAAGCCAATGCGGCTTCAATTTCCTCTTTGGACTGAACTTCAAGCTGGAACAATGAAAGATTGTTTCCACAAAGAAGTCTTTGAGAATCAAGCACCTGCCCTTTATCATCAAAAAGCTGCGCTTCAACTTCAATAAGCTCTTTAGGTTTACTGAAATTATTTACAACCTTACCTTCAATAATGAAAAGCTGTCCCGCTTTATCATTATTCACATAGAATTGGCGTAAATCTTTAAATGAAAATTTACTAAATCTTTTAGACGGAGGCTCAGACGCATCCATATCTCCGCTGTCGGAAGAAGAAATAAAAGGAGTACCATCCGGAAGTTTTTCCCAGAGTTTAAGATACCATGCAGCCCCGATTCCTCCGACGAAAAGCAGAACAATGATCAAAGTAATGATCATTCCTTTACCTTTTTTCTTCTTGCCTTTTTTGCTGGAAGAATGCGTTATCCCTTCATCAAGGTCGAATCCGTTTATCTCTCCATCATCAAGAGAAAAACTTTGGTCCTCTTCATCCTCTTCAACAAAGGTTTCTTCTTCCTCGAGAGAATCATCGTCCTCGTAAGTCTCTTCTTCTACCTCTTCATCATCTGCGAAAAGCTCGTCTTCAGAAAAAGATTCCGTTTCGTCATCTTCACCAAAGATATCTTCGTCAATATCAGTAGAAGATTCTTCAAAATCTCCTTTGACTTCCTCGTCGCCATCGCTGCCGAAAAGTTCATCATCTATATCAAAAGCATCTTCACCGTCAGCAGTTGCTGCGGCAGGCTCATCATCATCAAAAAGGTCCGCACCTAAATCAGCGTCACCACCATTATCAGCTGAACCAAAGAGGTCATCCTCCAGATCATCAGTTCCGGCAGCAGTTTTTTCGTCATCTGCTCCGAGGGCACTAAAAAGATCTTCATCCAGACTATCACCAGCTTCTTCACTTGAATCTTCACCCATGAAATCGTCATCCAACTCATCTTCAGCAGGAGCTTCTGGCTCCGGAGTTGGCTCTGGTTCCGGTGTAGGTGCTGGCTTTGGCTTAGGAGCAGGAGTAACCTCTTCTTCGAGCATAGACGCAACTTCGTCTTCCGGCTCTAAAGCAGGTGGGGTTACCTTAAAAACATTCGCACATTTAGAGCACTTAACTTTAGCTCCGCCTGCTGGAATTTTACTATCCGGTAAGTTGAACTTGGTCGCACAGTTGGGACATGTAATAATCATGGACCGCTCTACCTGCTCTTCAAGAGGTTTAAATCAATGCAAATCATTGAAAAATTAATACATAAACTTATATAACTAGTCATTCTCTAATTCATATACTGCATTTAGATACCTGTATTTCTCTGCGTAGTCCATTCCGTATCCTACAAGAAAGCCATCCTCAACAACAAAACCTGAAAAATCGACCTTCAAATCAATTTCTCTACGCTCATTTTTATCAATCAAAGAACATGTTTTAATGCTGAGTGGATTACGCTTAGAAAAAACATGTTTCAAAAATTCAACAGAATGTCCAGTATCCACAATATCTTCTATAATAAGAACATGCTTACCGGCAATATCGCTTTCCAAATCTTTTGAAAAATTCATGCTACCTGTTCTGCTAGTTCCGCTCCCATAACTTGAAAGACGCACAAAATCTATTTCTGCTTCAGCCTTAAGACTACGCGTCAGGTCTGCAAAAAAAAGATAGGCACCTTTTAGTACACATACACACACTAAAGGCTGCTCTCCATATGTTTCAGAAATATCTTTACCAAGTTCTTTAATTCTAGCTGCAATAACTTCAGAAGAAAACACTTCTTTCAGGCAATGGCCCATATCTAAATTCCTTATTAATTTAATATATTTAAAGTTTCATTATCATTGGAATTTCGTCGCAATCAGGAAACAACGGACAATTAATACAATCCGCCCATACTTTTTGAGGAAGAATATTCTTATCCGTCGCGGCAAACCCCTGCTTCTTGAAAAAATCCTCAATATTCGTGAGAACAAAAACTTCGCACACCCCCAGACCTTTAGCTTCCTGAACGCATGCTTCGACCATTCTGCCACCCAGATTAGACCCGCGAGCTTCAGGGGTAACTACGAGCGAGCGAACTTCTGCCAGGCAATCCCATGTAATGCTGAGCGCGCAACATCCGACGACCTGTCCATCTTCCGCCTCTGCAATAAAAAAATCACGAAGATGATTATAAATTGAGGATCTGGAGCGAGGGAGAACCATCGCATTTTTTGTACTTTCTTTTATGATTGAATGGATACCTTCAGCATCTTCCATTCTAGCTTTTCTAATAATCGCCACAGATTTTACCGATCCTTAAGGAGTTTGTTGATATAGGCCTCAAACATGGAGCCGGGAAAACTGCCTGATTTATCAAAAACCTTTTCACCTGCGGGGCTAAAAACAAGAGTCCTCGGAATGCTTTCAATCCCGTAAAATCCTGCAACATCACTATCTGCGAAATATATAGGATAATTAAACTTAGCTTCTTTGCCCATAAATTCCTTCACGATATCTACGCCTGAATCTACAGAAACTCCGATCATCATCAGATCGTCATCGGAGAACTTCTTACGCAATTCAATCAGATCAGGGATCTCCGCACGGCAGGGAGGACACCATGTTGCCCAGAAATTGACAACTACGACTTTCCCTTTTGCCTGCGCGATAACATCTTGAACAGCCTGAGCATTTAGGGTTTTAACTTCACCGACTGTTTCAGCTTTGCTACAACCAGCAACCAAAATCAAAAATAGAACCATTATTAAACAAATTTTATTTATAAATCTCATACTACTCCCAGTATAAAATCGTTTAATCCGAAACAATTTAAGTCAGCCCTAACAGATTCTTTAAAAGAACTCAAAAACAGCAACCTTTCACAAAAAAACAAGACCGCCGCAAAATCTCTTTCTAACGGCGGCCTTATTGGAGTGACTTAATTACTGCAACAGGTTTTTAGCAACCTTCACAGCTGCAACAGCATCAGTAGACCAACCGTCAGCACCGATAGATTCGCTGAACCCTCCGGTTATAACCGCGCCTCCGATCATGACTTTAATGTCAAGATTGCGCTCTTTTAAGAGGCCTATAGTATCTTCCATCCTAACCATTGTAGTTGTCATGAGAGCGGAAAGTCCTATAATTTTAGCTCCTTTCTCTTGTGCAACATCAACAATTGTTTTTGCTGGAACATCCTTACCAAGGTCAACCACATCGAAACCATGATTACGAAGCATGAGACAGACAATATTTTTACCGATATCATGAATATCACCTTCAACTGTAGCCATGACAATTACGTCCTGCTTCTGTTGTCCACCAGCCGCTTCAAGGAGAGGCTTGAGTTTCTCAAATGCTTTTTGGAGAGTTTCGGCAGACTGCAAAAGCTGTGGAAGAAAATATTCTTTGCGCTCGTATTTTTCACCGACTTCCATAATGGCAGGAATAAGGTCGTCATTAACAAGAGCAAAAGGATCACGCCCTCCGGCAAGATCTCTTTCAACAAGTTCGAGTATTCCGCCCCTGTCCCCTGAAACAACTGCCTCAAAAAGATTTTCAGCTCCGGTTTTCGGCTTTCCCTGACTTTGCCCCCCGCCGGCAGCCTGTCCACCGTCACCCGAAGGAGTCCATCCGGCATACTGCTCTATAAACTGTTCAGCCTGAGAATCTCTGGCAAGCAGGACTTCTGCGGAATAAAGGCTTTCTCTAAGCCTTGAAGAATTAGGGTTAGCTATAAATGCACAAAGCCCCTGCCCCTGACATAGAGTCAAAAAGCTTGAGTTAAGAAGTTCGCGAGCCGGTAATCCGAATGAAACATTGGAAAGACCCAAGACAGTAGGTAGATTCCATTCTTCTTTGCAATGTTTTATAAAATCTAGGCAATGCCTTGCTGCTTCCGGCTTGGATGAAACAGTCAAAGCAAGAGCATCCACCATTATTAGCCTACGCGGGATGCCGTAAGAATCAGCTTCTTCGAGAAGTTTGGTAACAACTTCAATTCTTTCCGCACATGTGAATGGAAGTTTACTACCGATTATAGGCAGCAAAATAAAAGGAGCTCCGAATTTCTTACAAAGCGGTCCAAGACGCTCCATGCGCCCGGGCTCACCACTGATGGAGTTGACCAGCGGAGAACCTGCGTAGTTCCATAATGCGGCTTCAACTGCATCCGGATTTGTAGAATCAATACTTAAAGGAGCTGGAAACTGCGCCATCACTTCTTTAACAAGGGAAGGCAAAGCTTTAACTTCATCAACCAAAGGAGCTCCGACATTGATATCCAGCACGGGGGCACCGGCTGCAATCTGTTCTGCGGCAAACTTCATAGCCTCAGTAAACTGTCCTTTTTGAAGTTCGGCACTTAAAACTTTTTTTCCTGTAGGATTGATGCGCTCACCGATAATTACACCGCGCTGATCAAATCCTATTTTAACGGACTGCGCACGAGAAGTAAGAACCATCTGGCAATTATCTTCTGGAACAGGACGCTTCCATTTTACATCGCCTACAATATTCCTAAGGGCTCTGATATGATCAGGAGTAGTTCCGCAACAACCGCCAATGAATTTTGCTCCCACTTCAAGAAAACGGACAGATTGCTTAGCAAACGGTTCAGGCTGAAGCCTGAAAACAGTATTACGATTTTCATCTAATTCAGGGAGTCCTGCATTTGCTTCAACCAGCAACGGGCTGGAAAGCCTAGGCTGCATGGATTTTAAAACATCATATATCTGCTCAGGCCCGGCACTGCAGTTGGTTCCCATCAGCTCAACACCCATGTTCTGCATGGTATCAATAAATGTAAGCGGGGAAGAGCCTGTAAGACAGGCAGAAGGAGATTCAAATGTCATCGAAAGAGCTACTGGCAGATCACAAACTTCGCGGGTTGCAACAACAACCGCTTTTGCCTCAGCAAGATCAAAATGAGTTTCACCTAAAATCAGGTCTACTCCCCCCTCAACCAACCCTTGAATCTGTTCTTTATAGACTTCGACCATCTCTTTAAAGGTCATTTCTCCAAGAGGCTGGACAAAGTGTCCAGTCGGACCGACACTACCTGCAACAAAGACTTTATCCTCGGCAACGGATCTGGCCAGAAGAGCCATTTCTCTATTAAGGCCGATAACATCGACATCAGCCCCGAGTTTTAATCTGCTTCCGCCGAAAGTATTAGTGGTAAGAACATTCGCTCCAGCAGAAACATAATCCTGATGCACCGATTTTATAACTTCTGGACTCTCCAAACCGAAAAGCTCAGGAGACATTCCTGCAGGAAGACCTCTTCCCTGTAGAAGTGTTCCATATCCACCATCAAAGAAATAAACGCGATCATCGCGCAGAGCTTTACGAAAATCCGACATAAGAGACTCCAAAGGTTATAAATAAAACCCGAAATTTTAAGTTACAATCACTTCGAATAGCTTCTACTTAAAAACGTTGAAAAGGACAAATAAAAACTATATCCTTATATGTTCTAAATATGACACTCAACGTAAAGCAAAGTTCAAAAAATATCAGCCGTACAGGAAATTACCCGGTCAATGAAATCAGAACAAAAGAAAGAACCGATAATCCCAGAGCTTATTGAAGACGATGAAGAAATCCTAGACGAGGTAAAAATCGAACCTGATTTTCTACCGACTCCTCGAGCTAAGGGCGAAATCGCAACTAAAGATCCGCTACATCTCTACCTTAATGAGATAAGCCGCTTTCCTCTTCTTGAGCCTGATGAAGAATTTCAACTAGCAAAAAGAGTACAAGAAAATGGAGATCAGGAAGCAGCATTCCGTCTTGTCTCTTCACATCTTAGACTGGTGGTAAAAATTGCAATGGACTTCCAGCGGCGCTGGATGCAGAATGTGCTGGACCTTATTCAGGAAGGAAATGTAGGTCTTATGAAAGCGGTTAATAAATTTGACCCGGATAAAGGAATTAAATTTTCATACTACGCTGCGTTCTGGGTTAAGGCTTACATTCTGAAATATATCATGGACAACTGGCGCATGGTTAAAATAGGAACCACCCAGACTCAGCGAAAACTGTTTTATAACCTGAACAAAGAACGTCAAAGGCTTCAAACTCTGGGTTTTGACCCTACAACATCAGTATTATCCGAAAATCTCAATGTCACAGAAGAAGAGATTACGGAAATGGATCAAAGGCTGGCAAAGAATGACCTCTCACTGAATCTCAAATTCGGTGATGATTCTGAAGCCACACGAATGGATTTTTTGCCGGACTTAGGCATGGGTATAGAAGAAACTCTTGCCAATAAAGAGATTTCGGCTTTATTGCTTGAGCAACTTAGGACAGTAGCGCATAAATTAAACGATAAAGAACAAGTCATATTAGATGACAGATTACTCTCTGATTCTCCGCGCACACTTAGGGAAATAGGCGAAGAATTCGGAGTGACCAGAGAAAGAGTCCGCCAGATTGAAGCTCGGTTGTTAAGCAAGCTGAGAGAACATCTAGCCGAAACAGTAACAGATTTTTCTGAAGATTGGATACCAGACAATGATTAAACTATTCAAAGAACTGAAGAAAGAAGCCAAAACCATAGCCGCATCTCAGCAGGTACCGCAATTTTATCGCGATGCTGATACCCAGCTTGAATTTTCACATGCAATGTTTTTCGATCATCCGCTTGTAATAAGGTTACAGGAAGATGTTCTTCCATTTCTTTACGATGAATATGCTCACGGTATTTACCACTCAAAAAAGGTGGCTATAGAAGCCGGGGCAATAGTTCTTAAAGACGGTGATCATCTACCTCATGACTCTGTAAGAGAGCTTGTTCTGCTTGCTCAGTTCTGCGGTCTTCTTCATGACTGTTGCAGACTGGAAGACAACCACGCCCTGCGCGGATCAGAAACTTCGCGGGTTATTTTAAATAAGTATCCGCTTTCAGAACGAAGCAAAGATCTTATTTCAGAATCAATTGCACGACACGAGGCCTTTAAACCAGAAATTCCTATCGTTGATGATCCTGAGCTGGAACTGCTTAGCGGCGCACTATACGATGCCGATAAATTCCGGTGGGGCCCAGATAATTTCTCAACTACCCTTTGGGAAATATGCGATTACGAAGACTGGACACTACAGGAAATCATTGAAAAATTCCCAAACGGTCTGGAAATGATAAAATCCATTGAATCTACTTTCAGAACAGATACCGGTAAAAAATACGGCCCTGAAATGATTCACCAAGGCATAACAATAGGATCTGCTATTTATGACCGCCTGATTGAATTTTCCAAAACTCCAGAATACTCTACCGAAAAAAAACCAACCCCCATTATATGATTAATTCAGCACCCAATATTCGCCAAAAAACATACTCTGCCATAGCCTTAACAATGCTTTTTGTTTTTGCTTTAAGCGGATGTGCTGCCAAAAACGGAACTGACGGCTTAGCTGTAAATCCCCAACTAAGCCCGGAAAGCCAACTGACTTACGACTACCTTGTTTATCAAGATTTTCTATCCAGATTCGGACAGATAATGCGCAACGGGGTTAAAACCAAAGAAGAGTCAGAGAAGGCGACGAGCCTGCAGCAAAAGGCTCTTGTTGTCTTAGACCGCATCCTAAAAGTTGAACCAAGTGCCCAGCTTTATGCTGAAAAAGCTTCTCTTTTCTGGGCAGCCCAGCAAATTGATGATGCTAGGGAAGCTTTGAAAGAAGGCCTCCAGAAATTCCCTGAAGATAGTGACCTGACCATGAGTCTATCCAGCACCTATCTTGTTGACAACAGAACTGCGGATGCCGAGGGAGTTCTTCAGGATTATATTCGCAGACACCCCAAGGATCTTGTTGTCAAAACCCAACTTGCACGAATTATGCTGGAACAAAAAAAATTCGCGCAGACTCTGGATATTCTGAAAGTTATTCCGGCAGGGCAAAGAACATCTGAAATCCTCTACTATTATGCAAAAGCAAGTGCAGGACTTGGGCTGACCAAACAGGCTATAAGAGCTCTTCAGAAAACTGTTAAAATAAAAACTGACTACATAGAAGCTTGGGGCGAACTGGCTTATTTATATGAGCTTGAAAAAGACTATGACTCAGCTGAAAAAATTTACACAAAGATGCTCGAGTTCCCTGAGGTCTCAAGTCATATCCGGTTGCGCCTTATTGAACTGTGCCTCAAACTTAACAACCCTGATCGAGGACTTTCGCTTGTTCTTGAAGGACCGAGGAGCACTTCTTTTTTACTTGAAGCGGCTCAGACTTTTTTAAACGGCAAATTTTACGGGCAGGCATCAACTGTCTTAGATATTTTCGTTAAAGAAAAAGATGTTCCGGATGCTTACTACTTTTTCAAAGCCTCAATTGCCTACGAAGGAGAAGACGATCCCGGCAAGGCTCTTGAGTTTCTAAGCAAAATAAAAAAAGGCAGCGATCATTATGACCGCAGCATTCAATTCAAAGCCCATCTGCTTATTGAGCTTAATAAAAACGATGAAGCCTTAGCGGTTCTGCGTGAAGGACAAAAAGAGTTCCCTGATGACCCAAACTTCTTTTTGATGGAAGCAGCTCTGCAAATGGATCATAAACAGCCTAAAAAAGCAGAAGAAACTCTTCTACGCGGATACAAAAATATTCCTGATTCAACCCAGATTCTTTTCCAACTGGGCATGGTCGAAGAAAAAAAAGGCAACACTGACCAAACTTTGAAATATATGGAAAAGATTATTTCCATGCAGCCGGACCACGCAGATGCTCTAAATTTTGTAGGGTACATTCTTGCCGACAAGAACATACAACTTGATCGGGCGATGGTTTTAATATCAAGAGCGAATAAACTTAAACCGGATAACGGATTTATTCTAGACTCCATGGCGTGGGTTCTTTACCGCCAGGGTAAACTTGATGAAGCATGGAAAAACATAGGACGCGCTCTTTCCCTTGAACCCAAACAGCCAGAACTGTGGGAACACTATGGGGATATCGCTGTGGCCAAAAAAAACAAGATAGAAGCTAGGAAAGCCTATACAAGAGCTCTTAAGCTTAATCCAGAAAACAAAGAACTGCGCAAGAAACTGGATTCGTTATGATCTCCAAATTATGGCGGCCAGCACTCCTTGTTCTGACCATGGCAGCACTGGTTGCAGGATGCAGTGCCAAAAATATTCAAGTTCATAATTCGAATAAAATTTACTCTAAATTCAGAAATGAATACGGCATGTGCAATGCCACTGGAGTAAAATTTACAGCCAGCCTCTACTTTACAGAAAAAGGTCATGGGCACCGAACAATTATGAGCTTGTGGGGAGATCTAAATTCTCCGCTACGCCTAGATGTGCGGGCCGGAATCGGAACATATCTCGCTCATATCCGCGAGGATGACAACGGACTGACCGCTTTTTATCCAGAGGAGAAAACGGCCTATACACATTCAGTATCAGAGCGTGCTGTCAGACTGCTGGGCTTGCCGTTTCCATTCGCTTTAAAAGACCTTGCAGGACTTATTGCAGGTTGCTATCCAAGCTTCATTCCAAGTTCTTTTGATACCGTTGCCATTGATAAAAACAAGAAGGGACTGCTATATACTTTCGATCACGGCCCCATCAGTTCAATCACGCTCACGCAACAGGGAATACCTATAGAAATGAGTGGACGAGGAGAACTTCCTTGGAAAATGGAAATGGGCTCATATGAACTTGATAATTCCGGTAAAAATCTACCTGAGAAAATTACCGTTTACACAGCAACCGGAGCAAAAGCTGTACTGCGGATAAAATCAAGATATTTTACCAGCCATAAATGGGATAATAAATCTCTTGAAATGGCTATTCCTGACGGAACTGAGATCATAAAACTTGATCGAAGCGTGAATAGTAATATTTCTTAAAAAAAATTTAGTTTTGTTATGGAGAGAATAAAATGAGTGAACAAAACAGCACCTGCACTAACAAAGGTACAGGAGTTATTGATAATTTTAAGAAAGGGCTGACCGTTTGGGTACAAGAATTGAAGGGAATCTTTACCAGATTGCTTGGAAATTTTGAAATTAGCCAGCTTGAAAAACGTCTCGAAAGAGAATACGCCCTTCTCGGAAAGCTTACTTGCGATGACGCAGAAGGCGATATTAAACTTTGCAGCAAGCAAATTGATTTTTTTAAAGAAGAAATCAGCAAGCTTAAAAAAGAGCAGTCTGCGAAGCGAGACGTCAAACGCCGCGACAACGAACGTAAGATGGGTTTGTAGTAGAAAAATACACTGGTTGTTCATAGACCCAAACTCCGGACACTTTAGAATCTCTAAATCGACAGATAGTTAACTGCTTACTGGCGCATGAGATTTTTATTGCGTTTGAAAAGGTAATTTTTTTAGAATGACTGTTAATCCACAGAAATCAGGAGATGGAGATGGCCGCTAAAGTAGTAATCGGATCAGACCACGGAGGGTTCGCTCTCAAGGAATTCGCCAAAAAAGTACTTACAGAAATGGGGTATGAGGTTGAAGACGCCGGCCCTGAATCCGCCGTCAGCTGCGACTATCCTGTCTATGCTGAAAAAGTAGCTTCAAAAGTAACCGATGAAGTCCGGGGAATTCTAATCTGCGGAACTGGCCTCGGCATGTCCATGGCTGCAAACAAACACAAAGGCATCCGCGCCGCTATGTGTACAAATGAATACATGGCGAAAATGGCCCGCGCACACAACAATGCAAACATTTTGTGTCTGGGTGAAAGAGTCATCGGGCAAGGCCTTGCTGAAGAGATTATCCGTGCATACATGACCACCGAATTTGAAGGTGAACGTCACATGCGCAGAATCAATATGTTCGACCAATTATAGGATATAATCCCGAAAGCCGAGGCTGACGGGATTTTTTCATTATATAAAATACCCAAGATTTAATGAGGAAAACTCAAAATGAGTAACAACAGTCAGATGGACCAGAAAGCAGTTAACGTCATCAAGGGATTGATCATGGATTCCATCCGCAAGGCTAATTCAGGCCATCCCGGCGGATCCATGTCTTCTGCGGACTTTGCATATGTCCTCTATAAAGATTTTTTACGTTATGACCCAACCAATACAAACTGGCTCAACAGAGACCGTTTCGTACTTGCTGCCGGTCATGAATCCCCACTTCTTTACAGCATTCTGCATCTTGCAGGTCTGATCACAATTGAAGATCTTAAACAGTTCCGTCAGCTCGGTTCCATCACCCCCGGTCATCCTGAACACGATGTCACCCCCGGTGTTGAAGCAACAAGCGGACCTTTAGGACAGGGATTCTGCGTCGGCGTAGGTATGGCAACAGCAGAAGCATTTCTAAGCGCCAAGACCAACGACGATGTTGTTGATCATTACTCATATGTTCTTTCTTCTGACGGTGATTTTCAGGAACCTGTATCACTTGGCGCAGCATCCCTTGCAGGACTCTGGAAGCTCGGCAAACTCATAGTTTTCTATGACAGTAACGACATTCAGTTAGCTGGCCCCACCTGTCGCTGTAACTGTACAGATTTCAAAAAAGTTTTCGAAGGCATGTGCTGGCAGGTTCTGGAAATTGACGGACACGACCACGAAGCTATCCGCAAGGCAATAAAAGCCGGACAGGCTGAAACAGGCAAGCCGACTATCATCATCGGTAAAACCAAGATGGCAGCCGGAGCTGCAACTCTTGAAGGCAGCCACAGCACACACGGCAGCCCGCTTTCCAATGAAGAAATCGCCGCTACTAAAAAAGGTTTCGGTCTTCCTGAAGACGAACTTTTCTATGTGCCTGAAGATGTTGTTGAACATTTCCGCTCCCGTTTCCCTGACCTTAAAAAACTTGCTGCTGACTGGCAGATTAAGCTTGATTCAGTCTTAGCCGAAAACAAAGAAATTGCTGATTTCTGGGCTGAATCCAACAAGTCACGCAGCGATCTCAAACTGAATCTTCCTGTATTTGAAGCAGGTCAGTCTGTTGCGACAAGAAAAGCATGGGGTGCATGCCTTGATGCTATCACCGATCAGCTTCCAACATTACTTGGTGGTTCCGCTGACCTTGACCCGTCCAACCAGACTGCAAATTTCCGCAAGAAAGTAGGCGATTTCGCTACCGACGGTTACTCTTCAAGAAACCTTGCTTTCGGTGTACGAGAATTCCCAATGTCCGTTATCCTTAACGGTATGGCTCTGCACGGCGGCGTAATTCCTTTCGGTGCAACCTTCCTTACCTTCTCTGACTATTGCAGAAACGGTATGAGAATGTCCGCACTCCAGAAACTGCCTGTTATCTACGTCTACACACATGATTCATTCTATGTAGGTGAAGACGGCCCGACTCATCAACCAATCGAACATGTAGCCTCTCTGAGACTCATTCCGAACCATTTGGTACTGAGACCTGCCGACGCAAGAGAAACAGCAGCATGCGTAGAAATAGCAATGACTCAGACCGATCGTCCATCCAGCCTCATGCTGACCCGTCAGGGACTGCCTGTAATGGGTAAAGACGAGTTCCCACAGGTTGAAGAAGGCGTTAAACGCGGTGGTTACATAGTAAAAGATTGTGAAGGCACACCGGACATGATCGCTATTGCAGCAGGATCTGAAGTATCCTTGGCAATTGATGCAGCTGCTATGATTAAAGATAAGAAAATCCGCGTAGTAAGCATGCCTTCAATGGAACTGTTCGAAGAACAAGATCAGGCATACAAAGATTCCGTTCTCGATCCATCTGTTACAACACGTGTTGCAGCAGAAGCAGGTCGTCCGGAAATCTGGTACAAATACGTGGGCCTCAACGGAGCAGTACTCGGAATCAGCCACTTCGGCGCATCCGCACCTGCCGGACAGCTCGCTGAAAAATACGGCTTTACCGCTGACAATCTCGCTAAGATTATGAAAGATCAGTTCTAATACTGATTTTTAAATAGAATTAAGAATACAAATTAGAAAAGCCGTTGGGACGTTAGTTCCAACGGCTTTATGTTATTTAAAGAATAATTACTAAAAATAGAGATAACAATCAAAAATTGATTTTTTATTAAAAACAACATAAATTAAAAATTTGACTTAAAAACTACCTCTTAAAAAATAGGCGATCCATGACAAATAGATCTCAATATAACAAGTTAAACTCTCTACAAATATTAAGAGCTATTGCGGCCATTTTGGTATGCTTTAGTCATGTCCATTTTAGTACGAAGGTATATTCTGCTCATTTTAATATGCCCAGTTATGAAAGTCTGGCAAAATTTGAATCTTTCTTTAGAAGTGGTGTAGACATTTTTTTTATAATTAGCGGATTTGTGATGGCCTATGTTGTTACCGACAAAAAAATTAACCTAAAATTTTGTAAAAATTTTGCATGTAAACGAATCTTAAGAATTTACCCAATGTACTGGATTGTATTGTCTGCATATGCAATATACTCTTACATCTTTTCAAGTGGAGGACAATTTCATAGCTTTAAAACAATTGTACTCTCTAGCTTGCTCACACCAGGGTATCGTTTACTACCTATTTCATGGACTTTAACTTTTGAAATGACTTTTTATATCATCTTCACCATTTCATTATTAATATCAATTATTGAAGGTGACAAATTTATCTTAGCTATAAGCATAATTTCTCTAGCTTATGCATTAAGTTTTCTACTTCAGCCAACTCAAGATACATTTGGGATACTTCAAAGCCCCCTCTTATATGAATTTGTCATTGGTATTTTTATTGCTAAAATGTATATTAACAAACTACTCTTACCTAAGTTATATGCCTATCTACTTATAATAATATATTTTATAATTGTTTACTACAATATTTCTACAACACTAACACCTAATGGATTTAGCTGGGAATATATTATCAGATGGGGAGGAAGCTCCAGCCTCATAGTATATGCTCTTATTTGTCTAGAATATAGAGGAGTTAACTTCCCTCAAATACTACATAAAATTGGAGACAGTTCGTATTCATTATACCTCCTCCACGCATTACTTATGACTTTTTTTGTTAAAACATGGGTGAAACTTGATTTACCTCCGTTAGTTTCCCCAAGAACATTAACACTATTTTTATTATTATTTGCAATAACAGCATCCTATTTAGCTTATATTACTCTTGAAAAGCCTATGCTAAAATTTACTCAAAAGAAATTTTTAAACAAATAAAACGTTTCTTCAGTAAATATAAAATACAAACACTATAATAGTAAAAAAACGTTAGTTCCAGCGTCTTTTTACTATTATCTACCCACCTAGCTACCCCCCCAAAAATCGCCCCACTTTTCCTTAACAAAAAATTAATAGCTCTTAGCATAACTCTAAAGTCTCAAATCAGCATACCGATAAGCAGAATAATCAACAAAATTTATTCCCCATAAGCCTAACTAATCAACTTCGCTTAGATAAGGAGGAAAAATGAAAATCGATATGTATGCAGGCACAGGCGTCTTTGATCAGAAAGCAGAAAGTGTATTCAATGTTCATGTTGATGAAATAAAAGCAGCTGATCAGAAATCAGCAAGTGAAGATGCTGATAAATCTGATACATAAGTAGAAATCTCAGACGAAGCACGTAATCTTTACAGTACTGCACAGAACGAAAAGACAGATACAGCTAAAAAAGATGATAAGAGCGAAGCAAATCCTTCCGCTCAAGGCGATGCTGATAAACCAGAAAAAAGTGAAGACATAAAGGTTAAAAAGGGAGAGGGGGCGAAGTTCAGAAAATTCCGAGTCAAATTTTAGATTTTCTCAAAAACAACGATAAAAAGTAGCAAGCAATTCAAAAAATCAGCCTGACCAAATAATTTTGGTCAGGCTTTAAACATTACTCTTTAACCTTATCGCCAAGATCTTTCAAAGTATCCCCGGCCTTATCAATGGCCTGATCCATCTTCTTACCTGCTTTTTCAGCAGGACCTTCTTTTTCGCAGCCGTAAGCCGCTGACATAAACGCTACCAGGCACAGAACAAATACCAGTTTTTTCATTAATTGCATGAGCCATCACTCCTAATAGGTTAAGGTTTTAATCCTGTAACCCAAGTTCAACCCTCGGGCCAGCCCCCTTGCCTGTTGCTGCTCTTTTAAGGAAAACCCGCTCGGGCTCTACGCCCTTATCAGAAGTTAAAATAATACGGATTTTCTCAGCTCTCTGCCTTGCCAGTTCTGCCAAATCTGTATCTGTCACCTTTATGTAATCACGAATGGCCTGCTCCATCTCCGGCACTGGCCTACTCTCAACCATTCCTAAGAAGTTTTTAGGCTTTTCAAATGGAGCTTCACTGTATGCCTCTTCAAGATATTCTGGGTATTCTTCTTGGCTTATAACCACATCATCAATTGATGCAGGGGCTTTGCCGTCTGATTCAAGTTCAAGAAACTTCGGCTTTGCAACCATTCGTTTGAACATGGCAATCTCAAGAGCGGGAATGTCCTGCGGAGAAGTAAACCCGCTGATCTCAAGCTTAAGTCCAGGGCGTGATTTCATAGCCTTTGCGACCGAATCAATTTTGGACTTAGATGAATCCTGCGGCACAGCTAATCCCGGTTCAAACACCAAAACATCCATGTCTTCACCACCGCCGATCATTGCGCCGATCAGCGCAAAGGGTGAAGTGACCGCTTTTACCAAAATATTGAGAATAGCACTCCCGATGACTCTGCCCAGCCTAAACTGAGGATCATCCACGTTACCTTCAACTGGAATATCAAGACGAATGTTCCCGCTGCTGTCTCTGAGCAAAGCGAGGCCTAGCCCGATAGGAATATTCGGTGCATCAGGACTATCTACTTTCTTGCCCACATCAAACTGATAAATATCAAAAACATTGTTGGTAGATAAAACCTTTCCATTAAGACTTATCCCCACATCCGCACTAAGCATCCCTGTACTTACAGGATAAGCAATATATTTTCTCGTATAGGGCGAAAGCTGAGTCATATCCAGATTAATAAGCGTAACTTTCAAATCTGTGTCAGCCCCATCTTCTGTGGGCTGTAAATACCCCTCTGCAACTAGCGGCGCCTGCTGATCAAGAGTTGCGTTAAATGACAGTTCTGTCCGTTTACCATTAGGAAGTTCAAGTCCGCGCACAGCAGATGTCATTTTGGCAATGTCCAACTCAAATGCAGGAGAAACAGTGTGATCCTTGAATAAAACGGTTCCGTTAGTCATCGCTATTTTATTTAAGAAAATAAAATTATCAGAGCTTGTCGAAGAACTTGTTTCAGCGGAAGTAGAGTTTGCAACCGAAGCAGCATTTATGGAATCAACAGCCAAAGGTTCGCCTGCACCGCCAACCGAAACTTTTGACACGGCTGCTTCTGCCTGCTTCTCCAAAACTTTTTCATCAACAGGAACTGCAAGCTTACCTGTGATAATTCTGGAGATATTAAATGTTCCGTCAGCTTCTTTATCAACAAAGATTTCAGGAGAAAGCACATTTATAAGTCGCACATTCACCTTAAGAGGATCAGATGCGAAATCTATATCCCTAACAGCTATTTCGTTTAAATGAAAAAACTGCCGATCACCCTTGCGATCACGCAAAAGCAGATCTTTTACCTGCACCTTACCTTTATATGTCGCTAAAGCTTTATCTTCTGCATCAAAAGTCCATTGACCAGACACATCCAGATGTCCGCGCGCTATATTCATCTGCATTTCAGGCGGCAGATAGCCGTTAAAATCACGCAGCCTCAGCTTACGGACAAACAAATCTCCCGTAACTTTCACAGGTGACAGCACACCTTGCCCACTGACTTTTAAATTCCCTCTTTTATTAATAACACCTTCCAAGGTGAGGCTTAGAGGATTGTTCTCAGGAAAACTTATTCCTTTGATGGAACCATGCAGTTCGCTGATGTCGGTTGTTGTTTTTTTCGTTGCAGCCTTATCTACCAGATCAAAAGACGAATCCGTAAGATTCACACTATTTATCGCAACCTTCCAGACTCCCGCATCGGATTTATCAGAACTTTCTTCCGTTGCGGGTTGGACCTCCTTTGAGGATACAGCTGTACCATTCCCTACAACGACAGAAGCTTTCTTTGCATCAAGTTCCTGCTGATGCTTTTCCATCAACTTTATAAGATCAATCCCTTTGCGGTCACGCATCAATTTGATCAGAGCCTTATGAAAATCAACTGAGTCGATAACTACCGACTTTTCCCCTACATCTATAGTTCCGTTGGAAGCGGCAAACCCTCCCAGCGAGATTAAGGGATCTCCTCCACTTTTGGGGCTAAGGGCTAAATCTTTAACATTCAGCCTTGTGCCTTCCAGCCGAATAAGCCCATTATTGTCAGGAACTATGTTAAAATTAGTTCCAAGGCTAATTTTACCGGATGTAACTGCCAGCGGAACACTATCTTCCATGTATTTTTGATAGTCGGGAACATTTAGATTTGTGACAGAGGCAACCCCTTTAACAGCAAGAGGAATCAGCCCCAATGATCCGTCAACTTTTACAATTTCATCGCCTTCAGTCCCTACATTTACGCTATAAGTTCCAGCCTTGCCTTTTTCTGTACTAAGATTTTCAGCCGTAACCGAAATCGGCCCTATTATTTTCGTAAACCCATTTCCGAAAGAGTTATCTGTGAAATCAACACGTCCTCCGGTAACGCTTACACTTCCAATTTCAGCCAAGAAATCAGGACCTTTTTCGTCCTCTCCTTTTAGAGTTGTTTCAACAGTCGCGTTCTGACTGGCAGAAACAGATTTGGGAATAATATCCAATATATCAGGAGAGCCATCAGGCTTAAGCGCTATTTTAAGAAACGGATCAGTTAAATTAACAGCATTAATTTTAAAAATTCTTCTTAAAAGTCCAAACTCGGCAATATCAATATCAAGTTGCTTAAATTTTAAAATTGGAAGCTTGCTTTTACGTACCAAATCAAAGTCTCTGACAAAAAACTTTCCACCCAGCTTCACTGTAGACAGTGCATCTTCGTTGCGATCAAAAGTCAAATTTAAATCAGCGCTGAGGGTTCCGCTTTTGAGAATAGTAGTGTTATAAATAGGTAGGTAAACCCAATACTCACCGAGATCAGCCTTTTCTAAAGTGAAATTGAATTCGGTATAAAGTGTATTTTTAAACGGTAAGGTCTTACCCTTTAGAACAAACGGAGTACCGTTTATAACCATTGAAAGCGACGGCTGAACAAATTCATCGCTGTCTCTGGAAAGGGATGAAGTAAAAGGCACCGCAAGATTCAAATCTGAAATTGCATGCTGAAAATGTCTGTAATCATCATAAACTTTACAGGTTCCGTTACTTATAGAAAGATCACGTACGATAAACGGGAAAAAGCCCGTACTTTTTTTCTCAGCTTTATCTTCACCTTCTGATCCAGATAAAAGATCTGAAACACTGCTGCCCTCGGGAAAAACAGTTACATCAATTTGAGGGTCGCATATTTTAAGATCATCAAATATGGCGGAAAACCTGAAGAGTGAAAATGAATCAAAATTAACATCAAAGGTTGTGAATGCGAAAAGATTCCCTTCACCACTTTTTTTGCCGATTCTAAATCCTTCGAGATGCAAGTCCAGAGTTAACGGGTTAAACCCGACGTCTTTAATCTCAACCGGACGACTAAGCAGCTCCGGCAATTTACTTCGAATAACACTCTTTAATATAGCCGGAACAAGAAGAAATCCGATTAAAGTGTACACAATAAAAACTGTAGAGAGAATCGAACCCCAGCGAATTTTTCGGTCCAAATTTTTCCATTTAATATATAACTCTTTTAACATAAGACTCTCCGTATCTACGTCATTAATCATCATACGCAAAACTTTACATTATATTTTTATAAAAAAATAGTTCAATACGAATTTATTGCATAGCCAATCATAGTGTTGAACTATTGAAAAGCTACTGTTAGTCTACTTAAAAGAAAGATCTTTTTAAAGGACACCAAATGACGGCTAAAAATTTGACCGCACGTAACACCTTTCCTGCACTCACTTTATCAATTAATTTATTGGTAATTCTCTGCACTATTTTTATAATTTCACTTTTCTCACCATCTTGTGCCAATGCAGCTTCGCTTAATTTAAAAAATTTGGTCCTAGACAACCAGGCCGGGGCGATAATGGCACGGTTCGGGCTGGAGCTTAAAGACGATACAAAAACAGAAGCAGCTCTTGAAAACGGAATTAAACTGAAACTTGAGTGCAAAGCGGCCTTATACCTTCGCAGATCCATGTGGCCTGACTCGAAAATTGCAAGTAAAGTTTACACGGATAAACTTTACTACAGCTCCCTTTCAAAAGAATTTATCCTTGAGAAGTTTGGAAATAGCATTGCCTTGAGAGATAAGAAAATCACTATGCTCCTCCAGAATGGATGGAATTCAATCGTAATGGATTTAGGCCCATGGAGCTCTCTCAAGCGAGGTGAACAGTACATACTCAAGCTGGATGTGCACCTTGACCAGACAGATATTCCTCAATGGCTTAAAAAGACGCTGTTTTTCTGGTCGTGGGATATAGTTCCTTCCGCAACATACAAGCTCGATTTTACTTACTAACGACAATTTAATACATATTATGAACGAAGACTCCATTAAAGTAAGTGTACCTGACACTAAACAACGCAAAAAAAGACAGCGTGAATACTTTGTAGCTTTTCTATGCCTGCTTATCTTTGTAGCTTTAAGTTTTGTTCAACTTAAGTACATAGGCGTAAACTCTTATCTCTTTGTTGGTCTTTTCAATCTGAACTTTATTTTGCTGCTGGTTGTTCTTTTTATTGTTGTCCGTAACGGAGTTAAACTGCTTCTGGAAAGACGCAGAAAGGTTCTAGGCTCAAAACTCCGAACAAGAATGGTTCTTTCGTTCATGTCGCTATCACTTATCCCTACTCTGCTCATGTTTTTTATGGCAATGCAGTTTGTACAGGTTTCGGTGGATTACTGGTTTAAGAATCAGGTTGAAGACTCAATGGTTCAATCACTTGAGCTTGGTCGCGCCTTCTATGCTTCTGCGCAGCAGGGACTCGAACGCAGAGGGAATAATGTTCTAAAAACCATCAAAGCAAACCATTATGCATGGGGCGGCAAAAGCATGAACCAGTTTCTCACCATAAAATTAGGTGAGTACGATCTTGGTTTATTAGGCGTATTACAGCCTGACGGGGAAAAGCTTAACTGGCATTCCGAAGGATCATGGGAAAAAGCATGGTCTGAAATTTATAATAAAGTTGACTGGAAAAATATGCGGGAACACCCCCATTTCTGGTCAACCATCCACCCTATGCCCGGTAATGATATGGTTATCGGGGTTCTACCTGTTGATGATGCCCGCACAGGCTTTCTGATTATAGGCGAAAATATCGGTCAGGGATTGCTTTTTAAATTGGACAAGGTTGTCAGAGGTCTTGATGAATACAAACAGCTCAAGACCTTAAAATACCCGCTTAAGATGAGTCTGTATCTCACGTTAGGTGTAACAACTCTGCTCATTATCCTTGGTTCAATCTGGTTCGGGTTCAGACTTTCTAAAGAATTATCCGCTCCTATACAGGCACTTGCGGCAGGTTCCCAGCGAATTGCCCGAGGAGACCTTACCGTCCGTCTTGAAGATAATTCTGATGACGAGCTGGGATTCATGGTTCAATCCTTCAACCGCATGGCTGAAGACCTTGAAGAAAGCCAGAAAAGTCTAAAAACAGCCAATGACCGTCTTGCCCAACAAAATCAGGAATTAGAACGCAGAGGGCGTTACATGGAGGCGGTTCTCAACAACATCACCGCAGGGGTTATTTCTCTTGATGAGCAAGGAAAGATCAGTACGGTAAACAACGCCATTGAAGAAATGCTCGGCATTACCGCCAGATTTGTTCACGGCAAAGACCCACTATCCCTTCTCCCGGAAGGAGATTTGGCTTCACTCATTTCAGATGCAAGATCTCACATGGCGTCAAGTCCGTACTCGCAATGGCAGAGACAGCTTTCACTGATGGTTGAAGGACGACATCGTAAATTTCTGGTTAATGTTGTCGCACTAAAATCCACAAACGGAAATAATGGTATTATAGCCGTTTTTGAGGACATCACTGAGCTGGAAAAAATGCAGAGAATTGCTGCATGGCGTGAAGTGGCAAGACGAATTGCTCATGAAATAAAAAATCCGCTGACCCCTATCAAACTTTCAGCGCAAAGATTGCAAAGAAAATTCGGACAACAGGTAACAGATGGTGTTTTCAGAGAAAGTACCGACCTTATTATCACACAGGTTGAACATCTGCAGCAAATGGTTCAAGAGTTTTCTGCCTACGCCAAACTTCCAGAAGTAAAGCTTACACCTGGCAATATTACTCCTTTGCTTGAAGAAATTGTCAGCATGTACCGCAACAGCCACACTAACATTTCATGGGATCTTGAACTCTTATCAAAGATACCGGATCAAGAGCTTGATCATGAAGCATTACGCAGAACACTCATTAACCTACTGACAAACGCGGCAGAAGCACTTGGCGACTGCGAAAACCCGTCAGTTAAAATCAGCGTGATGCATGACCCAACTCTTGGCTGGCTAAGAATTGAAGTTCAAGATAACGGCCCCGGGCTGTCCTCCGACGAACGCTCAAGAATGTTTGAGCCGTATTTCTCCAGTAAAAAAAGCGGTACAGGTTTAGGGCTGACTATTGTAAAGTCGATTATCACTGATCATCGCGGATTTATTAGAGTTAAACCTGCGCAGCCTCATGGAACCGTATTTGTTATTGAACTACCGACCTAATAAATTGCTCCTTGTACTTGCCTGCAATCATAACTCGTGGTTAAAGTATACCTGTTATAAAAGAATTTCAATTTTGTGCGATCTGCATTCAAAATTATAATTTTCTTTTAATAAAACACATATAACTACCGAGTTTTATATGCCTTCTTATCCAATAAAGACAGAATCGAGCAATAGAACACTGCGAATTCTTATCGTAGAAGATGAAGCGATTGTCGCCCTTGATATAAAAGCAAGACTTCAAATCTTAGGTTACACGGTAATAGGTGTTGCTTCCAATGGAATCGCCGCCATTGAAATCGCTTTACAACAATCTCCTGATCTTATTTTGATGGATATAATGCTTGAAGGAGATTTGGACGGCATAGACACAGCCCGAGCAATCAATGATGAAAATTCAATTCCAGTTATTTATATTACCGCCTACGCTGACGACGAAACGCTGAAACGAGCCAAAATCACAGAACCTTTCGGTTACATAATCAAACCCTTCGAGGACAGAGAGCTTAGCCTAACAATTGAAATGGCTCTTTATAAGCACAAAGCGGAAAGTTCTATTAAAGAAAGTCGTCGCTGGCTTGAAACTACATTCAACAGCATTGGTGACGCAGTTATCACGACAAATCAGCATGGAACAATCAAATCAGCTAATAAAACGGCAGCTATTATGCTTGGATATTCTGAGAAAGAGCTCTGCACAAAAAATTTCAATACAGAAATTAATATGGTTGATTGCAGCACATTAAATCCTTTGAATCTTTTAATTGATTTCAAAAAAAAATCTGAAAAAACAATATCAATTGATAATATTGCCCTTAAAACAAAGCTTAAATTTATTCCTGTTTCAGTAAATATTTCCAGGATTAAAGATAGAAATACACTTATGGGTACTGTTGTTGTCATGCGGGATATATCCCAAATCAAAGAAAGTGAAATGGCATTAAAAAACAGCCTTAAACAATTACGGCGGGCATTTGACGAAACGGTCTCATCTCTTGCTATCATGTCAGAAAAACGGGACCCTTATACATCCGGCCATCAGGAAAGAGTTGCGGAACTGGCCACCAGAATAGCGGCGAAACTTCGTTTACCGGTAGAACAAATTAATTGCGTTAGAATTGCTGGACTTCTCCACGATATAGGAAAAATTTCTATACCTGCTGAAATTTTATCTAAGCCTACAAGACTTACTGATTTGGAAATGAATTTAGTTAAAATTCATCCTGAAGCCGGTTATGAAATTCTTAAAGGGATATCTTTCCCATGGCCTGTTGCAAAAATAGTACTGCAGCACCACGAAAGGCTTAACGGGACAGGATATCCCAAAGGTTTGACAAAAAATTTTATACTGCCGGAATCAAAAATAATCGCAGTTGCGGATGTTGTTGAAGCAATGAGTTCGCACAGACCATACCGTCCAGCTCTCGGATTTACTAAAGCTATTGCAGAAATTGTAAAAGGGCGCGGAATTGTTTATGATGCTGATGTTGTAGATGCCTGCATAAGTATTATTGAACACGAAACTTTTTCATTCGCCCAATAACGGATATTAAATGACAAAAAACATACTCATTGTCGATGATGAAGACGGTATCAGATATTCCTTAAGAGGCGTTTTAGAAGACGAAGGCTTTTCTGTCAGCGAAGCTGAAAGCGGTGAAGCGGCATTGCAAACTTTATCTGAAGAAATGCCTGATCTTATTTTTCTTGACATTTGGCTGCCCGGTATGGATGGACTTGAAGTTCTGGAGCGCATAAAAAAAGAATGGGACTGGTTGCCTGTTGTTATGATTTCAGGCCACGGAAATATTGAAACCGCCGTATCTGCAATTAAAAAAGGTGCATTTGATTTTATTGAAAAACCGCTTTCACTGGAAAAAGTTATTATCACAGCTGAAAAAGCAGTAGAATTTTCAAGATTACAATCTGAGAACAAAGCCCTACGAACCAGAATTGAAACTGAACAGCCCGCAAAGTTAACCGGACACTCAGAAACAATTGTCCACATGCGCGAAGTTATCGGACAAGTTGCCCCGACGGAAGCGTGGGTTCTTATCACCGGAGAGAATGGAACCGGTAAGGAAATAGTCGCCCGCTCACTTCATTCACAAAGCCTTCGCAAAGACAAACCACTAGTGGCTGTAAACTGCGCAGCAATACCGGAAGAACTTATCGAGTCAGAACTGTTCGGTCACGAAAAAGGTGCTTTCACCGGAGCTGAAAAAGCGCAGGAAGGAAAATTTGAACTAGCAGATTCTGGAACGCTCTTCCTTGACGAAATTGGTGATATGAGCCTTAAAACACAGGCAAAAATACTTCGAATTCTTCAAGAGCAATGTTTTGAAAGAGTAGGTGGTCGTAAAACAATAAACGTTAATGTCCGCGTTATAGCGGCAACAAACAAAGATCTTTTTCAAGAAATTAAAAACGGTAATTTCCGTGAAGATTTATATTACAGACTGAAAGTTTTTCCACTGGAAATTGCACCGTTAAGAGAAAGAGCTGAAGACATTAAGCTCCTTATTGAAGAATTCATCACAAGGCTAAACAGACAACACGGTTTAAAACCGTTAACATTTACAGACACTGCATTAAAAATGCTGACTGAGTACGCATGGCCTGGCAATGTTCGTGAACTCAAAAATTTTGTTGAACGGATGCTTATCATGTTCGGAGGCAAGGAAGTCGGCCCGGAGAATCTGCCGCCGGAAATTGTATACGGAGCACAAGCTGAAAGAACTGAGCAGAATCACCAGACTCCTCAAATTCCAGAAGGACAACTGGATTTCAAAAAAGCACGTGCTGATTTTGAAGCCCAATTCCTTGAAGCAAAACTGAAAGAATTCAAAGGCAGTGTATCAAAATTGGCAGACGCCATTGGTCTTGAGAGAAGTTCATTATATCGTAAGCTTAAATCTTACGACATCCAAACGGATTAACTATACCTAAGGTCCAAGCCATTTAACGACGCCTGTATCCGTATCATAAATTGCACCCATAACCTGTGCCTTACCGGACCTGACTTTTTCAAGAACTGCGGGGCAATGACCTAAAATATCACGTAAAACCTGCCTTACATTTGTTTCAGCAACCTTGTCCACCAAATCCTTTCCTTTTAGCGAAGGATACATAAGCTTGGTCATTTTTATAGCCGGATCAAGTTTACCAACCAATTGCAACAGATATCCCTTTACAGTCACTTTATCCACTGCAGCTTTGATAATACTGCTCCTTGTATGTCCCATGATGACTAGAAACGGTGTTTCGAGTGTAATCATTGAATACTCTACAGAGGCCAGCGTATCTGTTCCGGCCACATTACCCGCGCTTCTTACCGTATATAAATCACCAAGGCCGCGATCAAAAATCAAGACCGGATCAACTCTGGAATCTGCCCCTGTAACAACGGTTGCAAATGGCCGCTCCCCTTTCAGAGCCAGCACCTTCCGCTGATACGAAGTTTGATTTGGATAAACGCTGGAGCCTTTCACAAACCGCAAATTACCCTCTTTTAAAAGAACAAAAGCCTGATCTGCATCAAGTAACGGCTGGGCAGGAACAGCAGTGCCGTTTTGGGCAGAACTGATTACTGTTGTTGATAAGATCAGGATCAATGTACTAAAAATTGTAAACAATTTTCTCAATTTGGGTCTCCGCCAGTTTGATAAGTTTCAGTTTTATGGAGACACCATACATACCAGAAGCATGTTTTTGCAAGCAGGCTTATAAAAAACTATTTATACGCCTAGAAGTTAAAGAAATATAAGAATTCAAAATGTTGATGAGTCTAAGATCAACCGTGATAGAGTCTCTAAAATATTTATTAACTATCCGTTTAATAAAACGTCACGGCAATTGTTCCCAGCTTCAACATATGCTATAAAACTATTCTGATTTACAAAATAAGCATATTTAATTTCCTTAACAGTCATGAGGCTCACTATGAAAAAACTTCTGCTGACCTTTGTGGTTGGAGCAATTCTGCTTGCAGCATATCCTGCATCAGCATGCACAACCACTATCACAGGTAAAAAAGCATCTGCTGACGGCTCAGTGATGGTTTCGCATTCCGACGACGGGCTTGGAGATGGGCGGCTTATATATGTTCCTGCAATGGATCATAAAAAAGGAAGCATGCGTGCCGTATACTACGACGCTTGCTCTTTGGGATATAAGCCGGAATGGGGGGCAACTGAAACTCACAGGATTGTATCAAAAGAACGTGGCCCCGGTTATAACACTCCAGGCGATCCTTCAAGCGTACCCATTGGATTTATTCCTCAGGTCAAACACACCTACGCATATTTTGATGCCAACTACGCCATTATGAACGAGCACCAGCTTTCCATCGGTGAATGTACCGATAAGGCTAAAGTCGAACCTGAACCAGCCTCCGGCAAACGTTTATTTTATTCATCTGAACTCTCACGGGTTGCTTTGGAGCGATGCACAAAAGCACGTGACGCTGTAAAGCTCATGGGAAAACTTATCGATAAGTACGGCTATTATGGAACAGGAGAAACACTACTTGTTGCAGATCCCGATGAAGGGTGGGTTATGGAAATGTGCGGCTATGATGAAGAAGGAACAAACGGCGTATGGGTTGCTCAGCGCGTTCCGGATGACAGTTTTTTTGTTGCCGCAAACCAGTTCCGCATCCGTGAAGTACGCAAACACACGCGCGACATGATGTATTCCAAAAACATCTTTTCAGCTGCAAAAGAAAAAGGCTGGTGGTCTCCTAAAGAAGGAAAACTGGACTGGACTAAAGTCTATGGTGACGGAGAATATCACCACCCCTATTACTCCCTACGAAGAGTCTGGAGAGCACAGTCTCTGGTTGCTCCATCCAAAAAACTTTCTGCATGGGTGAAAGGACCGATGACGAAGGAATATCCATTCGCCATTAAACCGGATAACAAACTCAGCGTCGAAAATATTTTCTCTATTCACAGAGATAACTATGAAGGAACAGAATTCGACCTGACCAAAGGCATGGCATCTGGCCCTTTCAATAATCCTAACAGATTTGAAGGACAGGCCGAAGCTACCTCCGGCAACGATGAAGCTCTCACTCCGCTCAAAGGAGCATTTGAACGTCCACTTAACATTTACAGATGTGTTTATGCTTACGTAAACCAGTCCCGCAAAGGATTACCGGACACTATCGGCGGACTCACATGGTTCGGACCTGACCGTCCGGCAACTGCCTGCCTGATGCCTTTTTACGCAGGGGTAAACAACCTGCCAGCCCCGCTCCAGCAGGCTGACATTCTTAAATTCAGCCACAACAGCATGTGGACAGCGTTTAACTATGTAGCTAATTATGCAATGCTCAAATATTCTTATATGATAAAAGATATTAAGGCTGTGCGTGATAACTATGAAGCGGAAGCATTCGGCAAACAGGCTGAAATTGAAAAAACGGCACTTGGTCTTATCAAAAATAAAAAATTGGCTGAAGCAAAACAGATGCTCACAAAATATTGTGATACCAATGCTCAGAATATTTTAAAAGATTGGTGGAAGCTATCTGAAACCCTCTACATCAAATATAATGACGGTTATCTTAACACTTCAGCCGGGGTTGGCACTCCTGTCTTCTATCCGGCGTGGTGGCTGAAGAAAGTCGGATATGAACAAGGCCCGCTGACCTACACCAAACAACCCGGCGAACATTAAAACAAGAACTCCCGGCCTGAACTTATTCAGGCCCGGGAGTTTTAAGATTATCAAAATGAAGTCCGCTTTTACTTCTTCTTTTCTGGCTTTTTAGTACAATCAAGTCTCATTTCTACCAGATCCTCTTCGTAGTTTTCACTTATTTCAAACCCGAATTTACGCGATAATCCCTGCATGGCTTTATTTTCAAACAAAGTCTGCCCAACCAGCCAATGAGTTCCCCGTTCACGGGTATAGCGAATAATTTTGTGGAAAAGCATACTGCCAAGACCAGTTCCTTTAAGATCAGACCTGACAAGTATTGCAAATTCGGCCTCAGAGTTATCCGGTTTGGTTGAAGTACGCACAACACCGAGAGTTTCAGGAGTCCCTTTCGGGCCTATGGCTGTAGCAATAAAAGCCATTTCACGGTCATAATTAATCTGAGTGAAACGGGACATGTCTTTATGATCAAAATTTCTACGGACCACACCAAAAAAGCGCATCCGCATGTCCTCGTCTGAGACCTGCTCTAAAAAAGTATAATGAGCCGGCTCATCTTCCGGTCTTATGGGCCGCAGTGTTACCTGACGACTGTCACGCAGCACCACACATTCTTCAAGTTCTCTAGGGTAAGGCCTGATTGCAAGCTCAGGGCAATTCTCTCCGCATTCGGCAATCCTTATTTTTGCGCCCAGAGCAAGCACCCCGGAGTCATCGGCATAAAGCGGATTAATATCTAGATGCGCAATTTGCGGGATATCTATAAAAAGCTGGGAAACCTGAATCAGCGTCAGACAAAGATCTTCAATATCCACAGGCGGCTGAGTCGGAGTTCCGAAAAGCAATCTGAAAATATGAGTCCGGCTGATAATTTCACGGGCAAGACTCATATTAAGGGGAACTAATGATATAGCCTGATCACGAACGACTTCTCTGGTCATTCCGCCATGTCCGAAATGAATCATAGGCCCGAAAGTCGGATCAACTGATGCTGAAATAAATAATTCGTGTGCTCTGGATCTTCTACCCATTTTCTGAACAATAAACCCTTCAATGTAAGCATCAGGTCTTTGCCTGTTCACACGGGTCAACATAGTCGCTGCTGATTCCCAAACCTTTTCAGGGCTTTCAAGGTCAAGGACAACTCCCCCAACATCATAAGGCTGGCTGATTTGCGGAGAGCGAATTTTAAGTGCGACAGGACAGCCTAATTCGCCAGCGGCAATAACGGCTTCACGCGCTGAAACAGCTATTCTGGTTTCAACCACCGGGATACCGTAAGAAGCAAGAACGCGATGTGATTCCGGCTCATTTAGAGTCTCGCGGCCCTCTGCAAGAGCTTTACGGACAATCTCACGCGCAGAGGTGGTGTCAGGGAAAAAGTCAGATGGAAGTGAGTCAGGAGTTTCAGTCAAAAGCTCCTGATTTCGCTGATACTCAGCCATATACATAAATGCACGCACAGCTTGATCTGCGCTTTCATAGGTCGGTATTCCGGCAAAAGAAAAAACTTTTCTAGCCTTACGGGACATACCGGACCCAAGCCACGCCGTCAAAACCATACGCCTGATCTTTTTTAGACCTTTGGCCAGTATTTCAGCTGTTTCAACACCCGAAACGCCTGAAAAGGGAACATTTACAATTAAAACAGCATCCACACCCTTGTCTTTAATAAGAATCTTTACAGCTTCAAGATATGTCTCGCCGGATGTATCAAAACCCACATTGACCGGATTTGATTTCCCCCATCTTCCTGCCAAAAGCTTATCAAGCTTCTCTATTGTCTCATCTGAAATTTTAGCAAGCTTGCCACCACGCCTGACGAGACCGTCTGCGGCTGTCAGTCCTGCGCTTGCTCCATTCGCAAGAACTGCCAATCTGTTGCCACGGACCGGCTGACGGAGACTGGCAAGAGTCTGGGCAGCATCAAACAGCCCATCAATAGTCTGGACCCGCAACATCCCAGCACGGCGAAAAGCCACATCGTAAACTTCATCAACACGCGCGCTCATAGAACTACCAAGTTGAGCGAGTTCCTGTGTGACCTGCTGAATGGCAAGACCGGGCCGGATTACCAGCACAGGCTTATTGCGTGAAGCGGCTCTGGCGGCTGACATAAAGTCTCTGGCATCGTTAATAGACTCAATATAGAGCAGAATAGAGCGGGTATAAGAATCAGAGCCGAGATAATCAAGCACATCTCCGAAAGACAGATCTATCCTGCTGCCCATAGAAATAACATGAGAAAATCCGATATCATTGGTATGTGCCCAGTCAAGAACTGTAGGTATAAAACTGTCAGACTGCGAAACAAATGCGATCTTTCCGGCTTTGGCAGGGAGAGGAGCTATACTGGCATTCAAATTTAATGAAGGGTTAATAAAGCCGAGACTTTTCGGCCCCAGAATTCGCATCTGCGGAGAATTTGCTGCTTTTAGAAGTTCTTTACTGAGCTTACTTCTATCCTCTTCACTCATTTCGCTAAATCCGGGACCAATCAAAGTCGCCGCTTTTACACCTCTTTTGCGCAACTTCATGAGCAATTCAGGGCATTCCTTAAGCGGGCGGCAGATAATAGCCAGATCAGGAATCTTAGGCAGTCCTTCCACATCCTTATATGTAAGAACTCCTGAGATTGCTTCCGCATCTGTGCTTACTGGCATAACAGGGCCGAGGAAACCGCCGCCCATGAGATTACGCATAAGAATATTGCCTGGATTACCAGGTTCATTGGTAGCCCCGATAACGGCTACGGATCTAGGCTGAAAAAGGAACTCCAGATTAACAACACTCATGAAAGCCTCTTTTTAATATTGAAAAGATAAAGAACAGCTCTATGTCGTCATACCTATGTATTGAAAGCATTATCAAGCATAAACTACCATGAATCCTACCAGTAACAGAAATTATGTAGGATTGAAATTAGGAGCTCAACACTATCCAACTTAATTGAAACAGAGTATATAGTTACTTAAGGTGTAAAAATTAAGAACAGACAGGAATTATCAGAGTAAATACTATGAGTGAAAAATCCATTGAAAATTTGATCACGGAACAGAGAACTTTTGACCCGCCTGCCGATATGCAAAATCAGGCTTTTATCAAAAGTATAGAACAATATGATGAAATATTCGTAAAGGCAGCAAAAGATCCCGAAGAATTCTGGGCTAAAAGAGCGCGGAACCTGCTCCACTGGAATCGTGATTTTCGGGAAACTCTAGCTTCTGACTCTGAAAAACATGAATACAGCTGGTTCAAGGGCGGAAGGATTAACGCAGCATACAATTGCCTCGACCGTCACCTAACAGCCGGACGAAGAAATAAAGCGGCACTTATATGGCAAGGTGAACCTGAAGAAGATGTGCTTGTCTTCACATACCAGATGCTGCACCGCAAAGTATGCAGATTTGCCAATGTGCTAACGAAAATGGGTGTCAGCAAAGGCGACCGAATTGCAATTTACCTGCCCATGGTCCCAGAGCAGGTTATAGCCATGCTCGCCTGCGCACGCATCGGAGCTGTACACTCCATAGTTTTTGCAGGATTTTCAGCAATCAGCCTACAAAGCCGTATTCTTGATTGCAATGCCAAGGTTCTGATCACAAGCGACGGAGTCCTAAGAAACGGTAAAACAATTCCCCTGAAAAAGAATGTGGATGAAGCTTTACTTTCATGCCCGTCAATTGAGCAAGTCATTATTGTTCAAAGAACCGGTAATAAAATCGACTTTATTGAAGGCAGAGACACATGGTGGCATGAAGAAATGGCGGCCGAAGACATCCTTGATTGCTGCGCTCCTGTTCCGCTTAATTCAAACGATCCGCTTTTCATTCTTTATACCTCCGGCAGCACGGGTAAACCCAAAGGAATAGTTCATACTGTCGGTGGATATCTTACCTGCGTTACACATACCTCTCAGTGGGTTTTCGACCTCAAAGAAGATGATGTTCATTGGTGCACTGCGGACCTTGGATGGATTACAGGGCACAGTTATACTGTATACGGCCCGCTTGCTCTCGGAGCCACCACTTTTATGTATGAAGGAGTCCCGACCTATCCAAAGCCTGACAGATACTGGAATATAATCAACAAGTTCGGCGTAAACATTTTCTACACCACTCCTACAGTCATGCGTGCTCTTATGAGGGAAGGAAAACAGTGGACAGAAAAATTCGACATGTCATCCCTTAGAATTCTAGGAACAGTAGGTGAACCTATCAACCCTGAAGTGTGGATGTGGTATCACAAGCATATAGGTAAAAATAAACTGCCTCTGCTAGACACATGGTGGCAGACCGAAACCGGAGGTATCATTATATCTCCCCTCCCCTACGCGACTAAGCTTAAGCCGGGGTCCGCGACAAAACCGCTGCCCGGAATAAGCGTGGCTGTTCTGCGCAGTGACGGCACTCCTGCAGAAGTTAACGAAGGAGGACACCTCGTAATCACAGAGCCATGGCCTGGAATGCTGCATGCTATAAACAACGACCAGAAAAGATATAGCCGGACATACTTCGAGCGTTTCCAAGGCATGTATGAAACAGGTGACGAAGCAAGAATTGATGAAGACGGCTTCATCTGGATTATGGGCAGGCTAGACGATATTATGAATGTATCTGGCCATAGACTGGGAACTACAGAAATTGAATCCGCACTTATTGCTCATCCCGATGTAACTGAAGCGGCAGTGGTCGGTATACCTCACGAAGTTAAGGGGCAAGCTATCTACGCATATGTAACCCTGCGGGACGGTCTTGATGAGGATGATGAGGCAGGCAACACTCTTCGTGACTGGGTACGTAAAGAAATCGGCCCCGTCGCAGTTCCGGAAGTTATTCAATTCTCCAGAGGACTTCCCAAAACCCGTTCCGGTAAAATTATGCGTAGAATTCTTCGCCAGATTGCCACTGGAGAAAACGACTTCGGAGATACATCAACACTCTCCGACTCTTCTGTGATAAACCATCTTATTGAAGGACAAAAAGTTCTATTTGAATAAAACACTTCAGGAGGGCCGCATGTCAAATGAAAAAGAGAAAATCGCAACCTGCCTAGAACTGATCAGAAGCAACAATATTCTGGTGCTCTCTACACATGATGGTCCGGAGCCGCATTCCTCGCTTATGACTTATGCCAGTTCGGCAGACGGCTCTGAAATATATATGGTCAGCCGCAAAAACAGCAGAAAATGGATGAATATTGAAAGGAATCCAAATGTAAGCCTGCTTATTGATGACCGGGACTTAAAGCTTGAAAAACGCAATTCTGAAATAAAAGCTCTGACTATATCCGGTGAACATATCCACGTCACATCTCACAGTGAACGGACTGAGATTATAAAACTTATTTCTGATAAGAATCCGAACATAGCCTCCCTCTTCTCCGGGCCTGAATGTGAAATTATCAGAATAAAAACAAATTCTTTTCAACTACTTGATGGCCCTGAAAAAATTTTTACGACCGACAAACTCACTTAAAAACATCTAAACAATTTTACCACACCTCCAAGTTATGATAGCTTCAAAATAAAGCAGTTTTCTTTTTTTAGTTTAACAAAACAGTTCGGTTTATTTTAGTCTTAAGGCTAATATGTATAGTGGAGAGCCATGTATATGTTCAAATCCATGAGAGCAACTATACTCTTTTTTGCAGCCGGACTTGTTATAGCCACAACAGCCGGAATAACTTTCTTTGCCCAAAAAGAAGTTACAAAATCAGTATATCAGTCTGGGTGGTACAGCGCGCAAGCTATCCTGAACTCAACAATGCTTAATGTGTCAAATGAATATCAAAGCTTACTTTTTGCTGAAAAAGCCGCCATTTCCAGACGCAAAGAAGAGATGAAATCCATTGTCGAGATTGCCTATGGAGCTGTCTCGTTAAATTACAAGAAGTATAAAAAGGGATTATTAACCGAGAAAGAAGCCAAAGCTCGCAGCATAGAACAAGTTAAGAGCATGCGTTATAATGACGGAGTAGGTTATGTATGGATTAACGATACATTAAGACCCATCCCCCGGATAATCATGCATCCTCTACTGCCTGAGTTAGACGGTAAAATTGCAGATGATGAACGCTTCAACGACCCTAATGGAGTGAACAATAATATAATCTCCACTTTTCGGGATGTAGCCGAAAAAAACGGGGACGGATATTTAAAATACTTCGGATCAAAAAAGACTGCAAACGGGCTTACTGAAGAGCGACCAAAAATTTCATATGTTAAACTTTTCAAAGAATGGAACTGGGTAATAGGCTCCGGAGTTTATATTGATGATGTTGAAATGGAAGTAAGTAAACGATTTGATGCAATGCTCATGGAGCTGCGCAATTCCTTATCACAGGTAAAACTTGGAAAAAGCGGATATATCTTTATTTTTACTGGGAACAAAGAAATGATTATTCATCCTAAAATTTTAGGCATGACCGGGCCAACATTAAAAAATCCAGTAACAGGCAGGCTGATAGTCAATGAATTAATAGAAGCATCACAAAAAGGCGGAGTACATGAATATCTTTGGGACAAGCCACCCAATAATATCGGTACATATAAATTTAAAAAGCGAACCTACGTCAGATATTTCAAACCACTTGACTGGTATGTATGCTCTTCTATCTATGTAGGAGAACTAGAAGAACCAGGAATAATCTTAAGAAATAAAATTATTTTTCTTTCTCTAGGATTCCTTGCTTTTGCCCTTGTTTTAGCCACCATACTTTCAAGAAGAATTGTCCGCCCTCTTTTAAAATTAACTACAGCCAGCCGTGCAGTCAGGGAGCAGGGTATATCTACGGCAAATATTCCAGTTAATGGACCTACAGAAACAAAAGAACTTGGAACCGTCATTAATCAAATGATTAATTCAATTAAACACGGCCTTAATGAAAAAGAAAATCTGATGAGTGCGTTAGAAAGCGGCAACAAGCAGCTACTTTATACAAACAAGTATCTTGAAGCAGAAATAACCGGACACGCAAAAGCCAAAGAAGAACTATTAAAACTGCGTAACCACCTTAAAAACATTATCGATTCCATGCCTTCAGTGCTGGTAGGAGTAGACAACCAAGAACTTGTCACTCATTGGAATTCAGGCGCGGAGAATGCTACAGGAGTCTCTTTCGCAAATGCTCAAGGACGCCCACTCAGCGAAGTTTTCCCCGAACTGGCTCAAGAATTAAAACGAGGCAAAAGGACCGTTCAAGATGGGAAAACATATGAACGAGTTCGCACCCCGCGTAAAATAGACAACAAGGTGCACTATGAGAATATCTCAGTCTATCCACTAGTTAAAAACAGTATGGAAGAAGGGACCGTTATACGGTTAGATGACGTGACTGAACGCGTCCAAATAGAAGAGATTATGATTCAAACCGAAAAAATGATGTCTGTCGGAGGTCTTGCGGCAGGTATGGCCCATGAAATTAATAACCCTCTCGGAGGAATTCTTCAAGGCGCACAGAATATTGAACGCCGCTTTTCACCCGACCTCCCTGGTAATATCAAAACAGCTGAAAATCTGGGTATATCTCTTGATATAATGCTCCGTTACATGGAAGAACGGAACATCATAAAAATGTTAAAGAATATTCGTGAGGCAGCAGAGCGAGCCTCCATTATAATGTTAAATATGCTTGATTTCAGCCGCAAGACAGATGTCCGTCATACATCATGCCAAATGAGCAATCTTGTAGATAAATCTCTTGCACTGGCAGCGCAAGATTATGATCTAAAGAAAAAATACGACTTTAAACAGATACAAATCGTAAAAGAGTACGCCCCAGATATGCCTTTTGTAGTATGTGCGCCAACTGAAATTGAACAAGTACTGCTCAACCTTTTAGGCAACGCGGCCCATGCTATGAGTACTGTTGAAAAACCACAGTACCCACCGCAAATAACCATCAGAATAAAAAAAGAAGATGATTATGTAACAACTGAAGTTGAAGATAACGGCCCGGGTATGGATGAGCAAACCCGCAAGAGAGCTTTTGAACCATTTTTTACGACAAAACCGAAAGGAATAGGAACAGGTCTAGGGTTATCAGTTTCATATTTCATTATCACCCAAAACCATGGAGGCTCCTTCACAGTCGACTCTATCCATGGTAAAGGGACTAAGTTTATATTCCAGCTACCTGCAACCAGTTAGTTTTTTAAGCCTGCACATGGCATAACAAAAAGACACTGACACTAAGATAAGTGTCCAATAATGTCACACCTCTAACCCTCTATAATTGTATATTATTTAATATTTTTAAATTATTTACTCTCAGTAATGGTTCCATATGACACACTTTTTCAAATTTAAATTATCATTTATTTTATAACATACTGTTTTTAAATACTAAAAGTATTAGCATAGTTTGTGCAGGCGTGATTAAACGATTAATAACATAAAATCTGCAATAGGAAGGTAAGCATGCTTAAACGGTTACTATCAAGTCTTGTTTTAGTTATCGCGCTTCAGATGATTGCAATAGCCCTTAAGCACTACACTCTGATATCTCTATTAATACAAGCCATTGCTATTTTGATCCTTATTGCAGTTGGATTCCTTGTCGTGAAAAAGATAATTAATCCGATCAAACTTCTTACCGCTGAAGTTAAAGAAATTTCAGATGGAAATTTTAATCCTAAAAATACTCATAATTATATGTCTGAACTTGGAGATTTGTCTTATGAAATAGATAAACTCAATAATATACTGAACGAAAAAGTTGGAATGAATGAATCCATGCTTTCCAGCATTATGACCCCAATGATTGTTGTTGGAAAAGACGGAAATATTATCTGGCTCAACGAAAGCATTCTAAAGTTGTTGGAAATAGATGCTGAGCCAGCTGAATTTATAGGTACTGATTTTTCAATCTTCTTTTACGGTACTAAGCAGGAGACTGTTTCAGAAAAAAGCCTCAAACAACAGAAACAACTATTTTCAAAAACACAGGTAACAAGCCGCAAAGGAAATATTAAATACATATCAGTTGCTTCCTCGCCTATATTTGATAACCGTAATACTCTTATCGGTGGTTTCACCACTATTATGGATTTCACCAATATAAAAACGAAAGAAGATTTTATCACTGCTCAAAACGAAAAAATTGCAAAAGGGGTGTCTGATGCAAGCCAAATATCAGAGCAGCTTGCCAAAGCCTCGGAAACAATCAAAGCAGAAGTAAATATTTCTAGTGAAGGTACGCGTGAACAACGTTTCATGACTGAGGAAGTCTCGTCCGCCATGGAACAGATGAATATTACAATTACTGATGTTTCAAAAAATGCAAACGACACAGCGCAGATGGCCAGACAAACTCAAACAACTGCAAAAAATGGAACCAAGCTTGTCAGTGACGTTATCAATGTCATGAATAATGTAACTAAAAATGCACAAAATTTAAAAAATGAAATGACCACTCTTGAAACTCACAGCAACGGAATATCCTCCATTATGCAAACCATTTCCGATATTGCGGATCAAACAAACCTGTTGGCGCTTAATGCGGCTATTGAAGCTGCACGCGCAGGAGAAGCCGGACGCGGTTTTTCAGTAGTTGCAGATGAAATCAGAAAACTTGCTGAAAAAACTATGGTAGCAACAAGAGATGTTGGAAGTTTCATAACATCCATTCAATCCAGTTCCAGTCAAAGCACTGAAGCTACGACTGAAACTTTGTTCAGCATAGAAGAAGCGGCAAAGATTTGCGACGAGGCAGGAGAAGCTTTAGAGCAGATACTAGGATTTTCTCAAAATACAGCAGATCAGGTTGACAACATTGCAGCGGCAGCTGAGCAGCAATCAATAGCGACCGAAGAAGTAAACAACGCACTTGATGAAGTAAATAAAATTGCAACAAAAACAGCAGAGTCAATGAATAAAGCGGCTGAATCTGTCTCTGACTTAGCAACTTTAGCCACTGAGCTGGACCAAAATATGAATGCTATGCAAAATGAAGAAGAGACTTAGATAAAATTTTCAAAGTAACACGAGTCCCTTCTGCATCCGAGGAGGTCATATTAATTTCTCCTCCATGAACTTTAGCAATAAGACGGGCTGAATAGGTTCCAAGACCTGTTCCGCCTATTTTGCCGTCTGTTGAATATTTTTCAAAAAAAGTTTTCTGTATTGAAGCTGGAACTGTTCCGTAATTATGAATTGAAATTAAAAAATCTTTTTCTTCGGAAAGGGAAACAGTTACATTTTTACCGTCAGGAGTAGCTTCGAATCCGTTTTTTATAAGGTTCGCCAGCATTGAGAACAAAAGCAGCTCTTCACCCTTAAAATAAAAACCGTCTTTACCATTCCACTTTTCTTTATTCACAATAATTTCCAAAGCAGACTTTTTACTCTCAATCAAATCCATAAGATCAAACTCTACACGCTGTAAAATCTTTATTAAATCAACATTCTCAGGATCAATCATATAATTTCCTGACTCCATCTTATATAGATCGTAAGATCTATTGATAAGACCCAGCATACGATATCCAGAATCTTGTATACCCTTTATCATTTCTCTTTTTTCAAGATTATCTTCATCAGCAAGTAGTAAATGAGGTAAGTTTATTACTGCATTAAGCGGAGTCTTAAGGTCATGATGGGTTATTCTATTAACATCTTCTCTTAGAAGTATTGCCTTCTTATGATTAATTACGTCTATTATTGTGGATGCTATAGAACTACAGAAATTTTCCAGAAAATCAGTTCCCATATCAGTGTTGAATCTGCTGACAGAAGGATCATAAATTGAAAGAAGTCCGATCATTTCATCAGGCCTATATTTATCCATCAGGCCGAAAGCAAAGCATGAACCGCCGCTGCCCGAAGTCATTGCAGGATCACCGAAGAAAATATCCGGGCGCATCATACGTGAAATAGGACCTATAAAAATTCTGTTATCTGCTTTTCGTAATGTCGCATCAATAAAACGGGCACATCCTTTCAAGAAAAATAACGGAATTCCTGAATCCGGCAACCCTTCGCAAAGTTTACGATCCAGAACAATTGAAATTCTGTGGACTCCAAGCTCTTCAGTAATCCTCTTTAGCATATCAGGAAGATCAGAAAGATCTTTCAGCTTATTTACATAATCCAAAGCGCGACAAAATCTGCGAAATAATCCAAAATCATAATCGTAGGAAGTAAGAGCTTCCTTCAATTTTTTTTCAAGCTGTTCTATTTTATCTTCGCTCTCATCAAGAGCTTCATTTGCAGCAAACAACTCGTCTTCCTGACGCAAAAACATATCACGCATGGCTGCATAATTTTCAAAAATTGACTGAGCCTTAACTGAGGCTTTTTTAATTTCGCCACGCTCAGAAAGCTGTTTTAGCAGATCAAGCTCTTCTCCTAACTTATTAAGCGTTGGCAAGTCATTCATAAACAATCCTCAATCTGGTGAAAGTCCAAGTTAATCTTAAGACACGCCTGAGCACATAATGATATTGCGAATAATATAAAATAAAAATAAAAAAATCTAGACTAATAACAAGCAACAAAGGCAAGCAAAACAGCCAGTTCAGAAAGAACAACAGCCGCGCCTAAAAAATCTCCATTTGCTCCGTTCATCTTTTTAGCCAGTCTATATAAAAATAAGAGGCATGCTGCAGCAAGAAAATAAGTTAAAACCTGAACCTTAAAATCAACAACTAACATTCCTGTTGCAACTGTTGTAACAAACGCAAAGACAATAGAAAAGGAATCTGCCCCGCGCATAAAAAGTGAACCTTGCCCTGGTCTTGCTATAGATTTACCGAGCATACACATTAAAGTATTCCCAAGTCTTCCAACAACAAAAACCCAAAGAACAACTCCTAACTTATTTGCTTCATATATATAATAAAAACATATGAGCTGACCTGTAAATGCAATAGTCAAAGCAAGAACGCCAAAGACACCACAACAGCTGTCTTTTATAATTCTCCAGAATCTCTGCTTATCAGGATAAGGCCCTGCACCGTCCGCAATATCCGCAATACCGTCAAAGTGCAGTCCTCGTGTAAAATAAATTGAAGCCACAACCGTAAGCCACGCCTGAATCCAGAACTTTCCCGCAAACAATCCCAAATAAAAAGGAAAAGCGATCACAGCCCCTAAGATAAGCCCGCTTAAAGGGAACCATTTAACAGTTCTTCCAAGTTCTTCCGGCTCAATATCAAGTATAGGACCGAGTCTTGTCATAAAGCCCAGAGTCATCAAAAAATCACGAAAAAAACTGCTTATCATACACTGCCCCACTTAAGCACAATAGAATCTCCCGGGCCGAAATGAAGTTTTTCCGCCGCAGACCCCTGACACAAAGCCAGTTCATAAAATCCCTGACTTCCGACAATCAAGCCAAGAACTCCTGATTCAAGTTCAGCATAACAAGAGACTCTCTTGACATCCCCTGTACCAACGTCGGCAGTTAGATTTTTACATAATATAGACATTCGCTCAGGCATAATCTGACTGGCAGGAATATTCAGCACCAAATTCCCGAACCTGTCATTATGCAGAACAATTGTTTCAACTCCATTTTCCATCCACAACGGTTTCTTAAGTCCTATCCTCACTATGTCACGAAGCGGCAGTTTAGGTCCGAGTGATTCAAGAGATTTTCCGCAGGCTATATCAGCTGCAATCGGCGCAAAAATATCCCGCCCGTGAAATGTGGAGGAACTTCGTATCTTATTTGCAATTTCGCTAAGATCCGTAACAATTATCGGCCCGTTTGAGTAAGCCTCGGCAAGTTCAATAATGCCGTTATCAGGCGCAACAACAACGCATCCGCCAAATTCTGCCGCAATTATTCTACGTCCGCTCCCGACTCCTGGATCAACCACGCTGACGAAAACAGTATCATCTGGAAAATGCTTTATAGCGGAGGCTAAAAAGAAAGAAGCCTGCGAAATACAAAAAGGCGCAATACCATGACTGACATCAACGACCTTGGAATCAGGAGCCTTACCTGCAAGTACACCCTTCATCTGACCTACATATGGATCATCCAGCCCAAAATCAGTTAAAAGTGCGATGGTTCTGCTCATAAACTACCTCGGCACGGAAAAGCCCTTTCCGAGCACGCTGAAAGTTGATTCAATTATTACAAAGGCGGCAGGATCAATATTGTAAATTGTTGCCTCAAGCCTTTTAAGTCTGAAAGAATCCACAACGGTCAACACAACAGTGCGTTCCTGTCCGGTATAGCCTCCGCGAGCATTGATCAAAGTCGTGCCGCGGCCATGTTTTTTCATAATTGCACCGGAAACATCCTCTGGAAATGACGTAATTATCAGCACCATTTTACGCTGATTAAACAACCTCTGAACGACATCAATTACTGCCGCAGAGACATAAATCATTGCCAGAGAGTAAAGCACATCGTTTAAGCTTAGCCAAATAGTTCCGACTCCAAGGACAACAACATTAAAACCCATGGAAAATTGTCCGGCCTTAATACCGAGTTTCTCACGAAAGAAAATCTGCAATATGCCTATTCCACCAGTGGACCCCAGTGAACGCAATGCGATACCTGAACCAAGCCCAAGCACCACCCCACCAGCAAGAACCGCCAGCCATTTGTCATTAAAGCTGACCGTCCATGGTAAAATTTCTACAAATCCACTCAGAGTCAGCATTCCGTAAAGACTATACAAAAAAAACGAACGGCTTATAAAAAACCAGCCAATTAGAAACACAGGAATATTCAGCAGAAAAATCCACATACCCGGAGACACTGCCGGCAAAATATAATACATTAAAAGCCCAAGCCCAGAAATCCCGCTGGGTAAAAAAGCATTCGCAATAATTACGCCCTTGATCGCAAGAGCTGTTAAAAAAGAACCCAAAGTTAAGAGCGCGATATTCCATTGAATTGAATAGCTCATTTTTTGAAAACGATTTATAACTGGATCCAAAACAAATCTCCGCTAAAAAAGAATGACTGTTAATTTAAAAAATTGAGCCTGAGATTTACATTTTTCTTATAAATAAGAAAGAGTATTAGCCACCCCATGGCTATTCGAGACCTGTTTTATACACTTGGAAGGCACGGCGAAAGATGATAAGCCGTTTTACCATATCTAGATAAGGAGATTTTTGATCCATAATGAAAGCTAAACTTCACCTTCAAAACGTCTTAAGTTCTATTCTTGAAAGCAAGGGCTGGGAATGGCCGGAAAAAGCTGTCCTTGAACCACCTAGAGATAAAAACTTCGGTGACATGTCCGCAAATATTGCCATGATGCTTTCCAAGCAGGCAAAAATGAATCCACGCGCCATAGCCGAGGAAATTAAGAACGAGCTGACCAATGATCCATATATTGAAAAAGTCGATATCGCAGGACCAGGTTTCCTGAACTTTACCTTTTCCAACTCCTTCTGGCAGAATCTCATTCCTGAAGTTCTTGAAAAGGGTACTGATTTCGGTCGTTCCGAAATAGGCAAAGGCCTCAAAGTTCAGGTCGAATACGTATCTGCCAACCCAACAGGACCTCTGCACATCGGTCATGGACGCGGCGCCGCACTCGGTGATTGCCTTGTCCGTATTCTGGAATTTACCGGGCATGATGTTGAAGCAGAATATTACGTCAACGATGCAGGCCGTCAGATGCTTATCCTCGGTAATTCAATATGGGTAAGATTACAGCAATCCGAAGGACGCGACGTTGCTGATCCTGAAGATTTTTATAAAGGCGAATATATCATTGATATCGCCAAAGAAGTGCTGAACCTCAATCCTACCATTCTTGAAATGGACGAAACTGATTCAATAGCAATCTGCCGTAAGTATGGGATGAACCAGATTCTTGAAGGTATTAAAAAAGACCTCGCAGCTTTTGATGTACGCCATGACGTTTGGTTTTCTGAAGCAAGCCTTGTTTCAGTAGGCAAAGTGGAAGAAACTTTTGCAGACCTCAAAGCAAGAGACATGGCCTACGAAAAAGACGGAGCTCTCTGGTTCAAGAGTACCGACCTTGGTGACGATAAAGACCGCGTACTCCGTAAATCAAATGGTGACCTGACATATTTCGCATCTGATATCGCCTACCATGACGATAAATACAAACGCGGTTTCGACAAAGTCGTCGACATATGGGGCGCAGACCATCACGGTTACATTCCCCGCATGCAGGCTGCTGTTGAAGCTCTCGGCAAAAAGGGACATCTCGAAGTTATCCTTGTGCAGCTTGTTAATCTGCTGCGCGGCGGAGAACAAATTGCCATGTCCACCCGTGCCGGTAAATTTGAAACACTTGCAGACGTGGTTAATGAAGTTGGCCGCGATGCCGCCCGCTTCATGTTTCTGTCTCGCAAAAGCGACAGTCATCTCGACTTTGACCTTGATCTGGTCAAACAGAAAACCATGGATAATCCAGTCTATTATGTACAATACGCTCATGCGCGTATATGCTCAGTAATTCGCAAGGCTGCTGATGAAGGAATCGAGGTAGGCTCACCCGACCAAAACCTCCTCAGCCACCTTAATAATACTGAAGAACTGGGCCTGTTAAAACTTCTGGATCAGTTTAATGATGTAGTGGAAAATGCAGGTGAATACATGAGCCCGCATACCATCAGTTATTACCTGAGAGATCTTGCCAGTGCTCTGCATAGATTTTACTCAATGCATCATATCCTTTCCGCAGAGAAAGAAATTATCGCGGCAAGACTGCTCCTGCTCAAAGCTGTAGCAAAAACACTTGCGAATGGTTTGAGCCTGCTTGGAGTTTCCGCACCTGAAAAAATGTAACAGACTGCAAGTTTGCAACAAAACGGAGCGACACGGTGGCTACCCGAAAAAAAATGACTGGTTCAGATTCATCACAGGAAAAAAAATATAATTTCTCCTTTACTATGGCAGAAGTCATTGGGCTTTGTGCCGGATGCGTTGGAGCCTTATGTGCTTTTTTTATACTCGGTATCCTGCTCGGTAGAGGGTATCAACCGGAAAACGATGTGCCGGAACTGGCAATGATGATGCCTACCCAGTCCGCGAATAGCTCCGGAGAAGTGAAAGGCGGTATACTGAAACCGGAAGAGTTACAGTATATGGATAACCTTAAGATAAAACCGGAAACGTCTGTTAAACCGGAAACAAAAAGCGCTAAAAAAGAAGTTAAAGCAAAGCCTAAAGCCAAAGTTGTACCAAAACCTTCTGCGGTTAAAAAAGACGTTGCTACCGCAGCTCCTGAATCTCCGGTGGAAATAGATAATCCTGCAGAGGTTGCTCCTCCAGTATACGACTATCTGTATCAGGTCGCATCTTTCGGAGCTGAAAGCAAAGCCAATGAGTTCAGCGATAAACTTATTACCGACGGACTAGATTCATCTGTTCAAGCAGGTAAAAGCGGAAACAAAACGTGGTATAGAGTTGTCGTCAGACACATCGGATCAGCTAAAAGCACTCAAAGCATGCGAAACGTTCTGGCAAAATACGGCATAAAAAAACCAATGTTAAAGAGCAAGAAAGTAGTTAAATAAATTCTAAAAATATACTTGATGAACAATTTAAAATCCCGCTTAAAATTTTATTTTAAGCGGGATTTTTCTATATAAACAACTCGGAACTTAAATCCAGTTACATCGTTTTTCTTGCAGGCTTATACGGAAGGCTAAAAATAAACGCTGTACCGTGGCTGTAACCTTCGGGCGGGCTTTGCACTTTAATATCCCCGCCATGATTACGAACTATATGCCTTGCAATAGCAAGCCCAAGCCCTGTACTACCGAATTCATTGCGCCGAAATTTCTCTACAGAATAAAATCGTTCAAAAATACGGGATTGGTCCGCGGCCGGAATTCCCGGACCTTTATCCTGAACAATAAACTTCAGATCATTGCCATCTATCAAATAGCTCACAGCTACAGCTTCATTCTCCGGTCCGTACTTGATGCCGTTTTCAAAAAGATTCCTAAAAAGCTGAATCATTTGATCAGAGTTGGCAAAAACCCTGAAAGCTCCTGCTTCTATAGTACTAACCATATTCACATGTCTCTTTTCAGCCAAACTGGAGCATGCTTGCCATGCCTGCGAAACAGCTTCTGCCGGATCCATATCTACAAATCCATCTTGGGTAGAGTTACTTTCAATACGGGACAGATTCAAAAGGTCATCCACAATCTTACACATGTGGTCAGCATTCTTCTCTATAGTTCTTAAAAATGTTTTCCGTAATTTTACAGGTGGAGCTGGAGTGGAAAGCAAAGTCTCTGCATATCCCTTGATAGATGTGAGCGGAGTTCTAAGTTCATGCGATACATTAGCGACAAAATCTTTACGGACAGTTTCAAGGCGTTTAATTTCACTTATATCATGAAACACTGCGATTGCTCCCGGCCCTTGTCCAGGGTCGGATGTATGCGGCGAACGAACAATATTAACTTCGTAAACACGTCCTGATGATAGCTCCAGATTTACGTTAAGAGCATCAGGCCCTTCCATTGCGACAACGGAGTCGCAAGCATCCTGTAACTGCGGACAAGGAATAACTTCAAGAGGACTACGACCAATACAATTTTCAATTCCAGAAATAATTTCGACTAATGCTCGGTTAACGCTTTGGATACGACAATCAGAATCCATTACCATTACCCCGTCCCACATACCGTTCAGCACTGCTTGCAATTTATTTTTCTGGCTGGTTATGGTTCCAACATGTTCACCGATTCTTTCAGCCATCCAATTAATTGAATTTGCAAGTCGCAAAAATTCTTTATCAGGTAATGACCTTATTCTCCGCTTATAATTGCCCTGTCCTACAGCTTCAGCAGTTCTAACCATGGATTCAACAGAAGATGATAATTGACGGGTTACAAACCGGATAACCAGATAGCAGACAAGCATAATTACGGGAAGTATCCAGAAAAAAGTATTCCAAATTGTCGAAATCTTCGCTTGTATCCCAAGGAGTTGATTTTTGATTAAAAAATATCCTTCGGTACCGTGATTGCTGTCTTTAAAATGTATTGCCGAATAAAGAATATAAATATCTTTGGTTGAATCAAAGCTTATATGAAAGCCGATACCATCTGACTTTGCCCCTCTCACTTCCTCTCTGGTTAATACGTCCCATTTGGGATTAACCCACGAAGCCCCTGAAATAGTTTTACCGTCTGCGGAAAAAAACGCGATCTCTTCACCTATCAGATGTGAGACTTCGCTGATGCGGTCACTGGCATTTATATTACCAGTCTTGCGGTAAAGCCTTTGCGCCAGTTCAAGACTTTGCTGGGCGCTTTGACGAGCATCGCCCATAAGATCTGCTTTTAAATGATAATATGACAGCCCGAGCGGAAGTGTTACACAAATCATCGCAACCAAACATACTACAATAAAAAGTTTGCTTTTAATTGAATAATTAACTTCACTGATCATAATTTTCTTCTGTTTCAGAGCTAAATATTAATGTGATTAAAAATAGTAGAATACTCAATTATTCTTCACATTAAACTCAATTACGTTACAATTTTGCAACGTAATTGCTCTTTCCCTCAAAAATAAATCTGATAATACAATCTTTATGGATCTGACTATGATTCACATAAAAAAAACTCGGAAGAAGGCTTCTAAAAAAGCTTTTCTCCCGAGCATAAAAATTAAAACAGTTACAACTGAATTAAATCAGCATTTAAATCGATATCCTACCCCACGCACGGTTTCGATATAATCGGCGTAAGGGCCGAGCTTCTGGCGTAACCTACGGATATGAGTATCAACCGTTCGTGAATATCCTTCAAAATGAGTATCCCATACGGTATCAAGAAGATGATCACGAGTGCGGACTTTTCCTTCATGCTGTAGTAATTCCGAAAACAGCTTGAATTCTGTTGCTGTAAGAGTCACAGGCTCTCCGTCACATTCAAGAGTATGAGCTTCAAAATCTACAGCTAGCCCTTCGCGGCTCCACTTACCAGGACGCTTTGTTTCAATTTCAGAACCGCGCCTTAAAACAGCTTTAACTCTGAGCACCAACTCACGTGGGCTAAACGGCTTTACGATATAATCATCAACCCCAAGCTCAAGACCGACAACCCTGTCCACTTCTTCACCTTTAGCTGTGAGCATTACGACAGGAATATGCTGAGTTCCGGATTCCTGCTTGAGTCTGCGGCAAACTTCCAATCCATCGATACCAGGAAGCATAATATCAAGCAAAATCAAATTCGGCATTTCATTTCTGGCCTGTTCCAGAGCTTTGTGCCCATCCATTGCAGTTACAACCTCAAAACCGGATGAGGTTAAATTATATTTCAATAATTCAATAGTATCGTAATGATCTTCTACGACCAGTATTTTCTCAGTTGACACAATGAACTCCTTTTGGAACGAACCTTACCTGTAACATTAATTGCTAATGAGTCAGAATTGTTACAAGTCTGTTAATTCTCTTGTTCAAAGTCATTTTTACCGGTTTCCACGGTTTCACTTTCACTCGCTTCTGCAAACTTCTTCGCTTTCGACTCAGCAACCTTGAACCCATCAACCGCTCCTGATAAGCTCTGCACAGTATAATTTAAACTGGCGACAGTCCGTTTAAAATCTTCAATTGAGCTTGTTGCCCCCACAGCGGAATCACTCAAGTCAGACATAGCTTCATTGATTTGCTCAGCACTGTCCGCCTGATCCCCTATAGCCTGTGAAACTTCAGCAAACTTCGGCTTGAGAACTCTCACCTGTTCAGTGATCTGACCAAGGTCAAAACTCATTTTTTCAACTTCATCAACGCTTGAGCGGACTTCACTATTAAATTTTTCCATTTCTGTTACACCAGAACTTACAGCGGTTTGCATATCACGAACCATAAGCTCAATATCTTCAGCAGCAAGAACTGTCTGATCTGCAAGCCTTCTAATCTCCCGTGCTACAACAGAAAATCCCTGTCCGAATTGTCCGGCTTTCTCAGCTTCAATCGCTGCGTTAAGCGAAAGCAGGTTAGTCTGGTCGGCAATTCTGGCAATGGTTGTTACAATCTGATTAATTTTAGTAGCTTTTTCGTTTATGGCTCCCAGTCTGGATGAAACATCATCTGTAGAATTAACAAGACTGATGAGAGACTTTTCGCGAAGTGAAATATTACCTTGAAGAACTTCAGCTAAATCTGCGGATTCAGAAGCATTTCCTGCAACATCTTCCATGACCTCAACAAGATTTCTTGATGTTTTACGGATAAGACTGCTTGTTGCAGTAACTTCATTAGTAGAAGCGGCCTGTCTGGTCACAGCTGAAGCAATATCGCCGACAGTAGCACTTATTTTTCTACCGGCAACCGAAACGTTGTCTCCGGAATCCCGGACTTCAGTTATCAGAGATGAAAGTCCATCTGTCATTTTTTCAAAAGACTGAACCAGATTCCCTATTTCATTTCCTGACTTCATTATTTTAGATGCAAAGAATTTACCCTGTGCAGAGCGTCTTAAATTTTGAATTGAAATGTTCGCGCTTTCTATGTCACCTTCTGCAATAAACTTAGCAATATCTGTAATTTGTGAAATTGGACTAAAAAGTAAATTAAGCCCGAAAAATAAAAAAGCTAAAACAAATGCAATAAAAAAGAAACCTATAAAAATTGCAGTCCCAAGAGTCTGGTTCGCCATCATGTTCATTGTAGAAAGCGGAATTGAAGCAATCTGAGCACATTCAACACGCCCCGGTTTACGATAATAACCGTCATCCTTTTCAACAGGATACTTGTCTTTCATTGATTGCGGTGCTTGTGCCGGTGTACCGTGACAAACCATGCACTCAGGCTTATTGGATTCTCCTTCTGCAATAATATAATAATCAATACCGTTTACTTTTCTAACGCCCTCCCAAAACGGAGTCTTGCCCTTTTTAGCAAGCCTATCAAGATCATTGATTATAAGAGCTTCATCAGTAGTTGCCATATTTAAAGGGTTTCGCGGCTTGGTTGAAGCTGTCTTATATATAATTTCATGCTTAAACTTATCTGGAATGCGGCTGAAAACACCGTTGGACGTTAATGAGGTGGACTGCAATTCTGGCATAAACTGATCCTTTTGCAACAGCTCTGTTGCCGAAGGCCGGATCACTGCTCCGGTATATTGGCGAACCGCCATCATAGAGTGAAGCATGATTTCAGCTTTACCCTGATACTCCTGCATAAGAGTTTTACGGGTATAATTTGAAATCAGCAAAAGAATGGCAACTGTCAGCACCAGACAAAAAGCTACGCACCCTATCATGAACTGTTTACGAATATTCATCTTCCACCCTCTTTGAAACTAAAAACTGGCTGCTATTCAAAAATAAACTCGACCATTGAAAAATCATCGTCGTAATCGTCACGCCCCTGCAGTTCCTTGGTGTATGCTAGAAGCATATCAATAGGATTACCGAGCGAGCCTGTTGTGGATTTCATAAAATTTACAAACCCTTCAAAGTCCCACATTTTACCGTCTGACACTTTTTTAAGCTCATAAACTCCGTCACTGTATAGAAAAAAGCGGGCCCCCGGACGTACAGTTATTGAATCACTGGTATACTCCATATCCGGCATTCCACCGACAATCATTCCCGGAGTCCTCAGCTGTGCGACTTCATCACCATTCATAAGCAAAGCAGGTGGATGTCCTCCGCTGGAGAAAGTTAAAGTACGATCAGACTTTTTAAAAATTCCATACCACATAGTGAAATATAAATTGTTCTGTTGATCCATCTGGAAAGATTCATTCAGAGCAAAAAGGACTTCATCCGGCTTATGAAAATCTGTATCCGGCAGCGTCTGAGAGCGTAAAACGTTCATAGCAGAAACGGAAAGTAACGCAGAACCGACCCCGTGATCACAGACATCAAGCAGGTACATGGCGAAATGATCATCATCCAGCCAGTGATAACCGAAAGAATCACCACCAAGGGACGCAGAAGGAAGAAACCGCCAATCAGCCTTAATATCACCTGTTTCAACAGGGTTAGGCAGAAGTGAAGTTACATAATCAGCGGCAACAGCAAGCTCTTTACGCATGGCATCTCTGCTTTCAAAAAGCTGTTTATAAGCTTCATTTCTCTGGAGCAGGTTAATGTAACCTTTTGAGTGATATCTGATGCGTGCAATAAGTTCGACCTTATCCGGAAGCTTAACTAAGTAATCATTAGCTCCGAGAGCAAAGGCTTCAGCTTTAGTGGTAGCTTCCTCTTTTGTGGAAAGAACAATCAACGGAATATTTTTAAGCTTTGAGTTGGCCCGCATGAATTTTACCATGGTCATTCCATCAATCTCCGGCATGACCAGATCCTGTAAAATAACTGTAGGCTCAAGTTTTTCGGCAGTTGGGATTGCTGTTGTCGGGTCACTGACAAAATGAAAATCTATGTCTTTTTCTTCAGCCAGCATTCTGCGCACAGCTTCACCGACCATGGGCTGATCATCTATCAAAAGCACGCTGATTTTGTGCTCGGTCAGTAACTCTTCATCAATACTGGAATTTGTCATTTAGCAGTCTCCATAAAACCGTTACTTAAAGTGTCTGATCAAGACCTGGCCCATATCATCAATAGAACTTACTTTGCGAGCCGCGCCCATCTTCACCGCCGCACCAGGCATCCCCCACACAACGCTGCTTTCTTTATCCTGAGCAACCGTGAACCAGTCCATTTCTCTTAACTCAAGAAGACCTTTCGCTCCATCCGCGCCCATTCCAGTCAAAAGAACCGCCGCTGATCCTGCAGGCAAACTCGCATTACAGAGACTTTGGAAAAAAACATCCACTGAAGGAACATATAAACATTCTCCGGGACCGTCTGTAAGATGAACGACTCCCCCTGTTCTAAGAAGCATATTCCTATTTCCGGGTGCCAACAAAACTTTTCCGGCCTTTAAAATGTCACCACTTTTTGCAAGCTTTACTTCCAGCTTGGTCTGCCCGTTCAGCCAGCTGGCAAGGTTTTCAGAAAAACTTCCGTCAACGTGCTGAATGATCGCAATAGCTGCCGGGAAATCAGCAGGCAAAGCTCCAAGAATAGTTGCCAGAGCAGTCGGACCGCCTGTAGAACTTCCAATTGCAAGCAGTTTTGGAGTACTATCAAAAGAAACTGTAGCAGGCTTAACATCTTCAACAGTTTCGATACGCTGCAATTTCCTGATCAATGAAATTTTAGAGATAAGATCTTTAGCCCCGTCAAGCTCCCCGTTTATTCCAAGCTCAGGGGTTGTCACAACATCAAGAGCTCCAGCTCCCATTGCTTCGAATACTTTTGAAACATTACTTTCGATACTGGCAGTAACTATCAAGATTGAACAGGGACACCTTTTCATTATACGCCGCGTAGCTTCAGCCCCGTCCATCACCGGCATAACAAGATCAAGCAAAATAATATCAGGAACATCCTTTCCACACTTATCAACAGCCTCTTCACCGTTAAAGGCAACCCACGCCACCTCAAATCCGGCTCCGACCACAATCCTCTTTATGACTTCCACAGCCATAGCCATGTCATTAACTATGCCTATTCTCACTTCGTAACCCCGCCGATCAAATCCTCTACAGCTGTCAGAAGAGTTTCGTCGTGAAAACTGCTCTTTGTAAGATAATAGTCTGCTCCGGCTTCAAGTCCTTTCAACTTGTCTTCCTCACGGTCTTTATATGAAACCATCATAACCGGAATAGATTTCAAATCAGGATCAGCTTTAATTTTTCTAGTTAGTTCCAGACCGTTCATTCTAGGCATATCAACATCCGTAACAACAAGGTCGTAGTTACCGGTAACAAGTGCGTTAAATCCATCCATTCCATCAACAGCGGTACCTACTTCATATCCATGATTGGATAAAAGTTTACGCTCAACTTCCCGCACAGTTAATGAGTCATCAACGACCAGAATATGCTGCACAGGACCTTTCTTTACGGCATCTCTGCCAACCTTACTGAGTCTTCTGCCAGAAAGGAGATTATCAATTGAACGGACAAGATCTTCAGCATCTAAAATCAACACAGGAGAACCATCAGGCATCAGTGCTACTGAATTAATATCAGGTACTTTTCCGAATCTATAGTCAAGCGGACGAACAACAAGTTCCTGCTCACCCAGAAAATCATCAACAACCAGCCCGTATTTATTCATACGGTCACTGATAACAACGACTTTAACAGTCTCTTCTTCCTTTTTTGATGTTTCGGTTCCTAGAACTTGGGAAGCTGGAATAAGCCCTACATTGGCGTTATCGAGAGCTACATACTGCCTGTCTTCGACCAGTTTCAACTGACCTGGCAAAACAGAAGCAATCCTGCTGATTCGGCTAAGCGGCAGAGCAAAAGGTTCACCGGAAATTTCAACCAACAGGGTACGTATTACTGAAAGAGTCAGCGGTAACTGCATCGAGAAGGACATTCCTTCACCAGGCACAGAATCAGCTCTAACGGTTCCTCCTACGTCCTGAACCATGGAATGCACCACATCAAGCCCTACACCGCGCCCTGATATTTCGGTGACTTTACCTGCTGTTGAAAATCCGGGGAGGAACAAAAAGTCCATTAATTCGGAGTGGCTCATTTCAGCTGCCATCCTACCGGGAGCAAGTTTCCTTTCTACGACCTTAGCTCTGATTTGTTCTGGGTCTATTCCCCTACCGTCATCACGGACTTCAATAAAAAGCATTCCGGCTCTGTGTCCGGCAATAACTTTAATAGTTCCCTTAGAAGATTTTCCGGCAGCAATCCGCTCCTGTGCAGTCTCAATACCGTGGTCGACAGAATTTCTGATTATATGATTAAGCGGTGCTTCAAGTCTTTCAAGGATATCTCTGTCAACAGCAGTAGATTCACCTTCAACAACAAAATCGACTTTCTTTCCAAGGGAACGGGCAAGATCACGCACTAAACGTGGAAGACCTAATCCTCCATCGGAAAACGGCCTCATCCGGCTGGCAACGACTTCATTATAAAGCCTGCCCGAAATATTATCTGAACGCCTGCGATATGTATCAAAATCTACAGCATACGTTGCCAGAAGTTTCTGATTCTCTGTCATAACCGCTTTTATCTCGCTGATTATGTATGGCAGAGATTCCCCTTTAGCGACCCTTTCTACTGATTCCTCAATAGCCTTCATAATATCACGCTGACCGTATTTCAGCCTTAAAAGAGAGGAAGCAAATTTACCGAGTCTTCCAGACTCTACCAGACTTTCTCCGGCAAGAGCCATCAGTCTATTAAGATTTCCGGCAGAAACTCTGACGAAAGCATCATCATTTTTTGAAGAATTATTTACAAAAGATAAAGAGTCGTCAGTTGCAGGCTCATTTTTTATATCAGAAACAACTTTCCCTATTAATTCAGAAGAAGCTGACTTTGTTTCGATCTCCGCAGCAGTATTAACAATAGAAGACCTGATATCAGAAAGAATCTTTTTAGAATCTGACGCATTACCACGCAGCCCGCTTTCAAGCATGTCCATAATAGGCTTCTTAGCTGCAAGAAAACCCTGAATCGCGTCGGTAGCAAGATGTGAAACTTCACCATAAATATCAGTTGATGCAAGCAGCAGGTCTATCTGATCACCATTCAACTTAACGTTACCTTTCTGGCAGGAAACCAATAAATCTTCCATGGCATGAGCCAGATCAACGGCGTCTGCCAAACCCACGATTCTGGCTGCTCCTTTCATTGAATGAGCAGCACGCATAAGCGGTTCAACCTTATCGTAAGACTGGTTTTTTTCCAGTTCTAAAAGCCCTGCTGTAAGCGATTGCGAGTGGCTCTCCGCTTCCATACGGAAAAGGTCAAGCATAGATAAATCCGCAAGCGAAACATTCTCTTTTGGGGGATCAACTAAAATTTCTGCGACAATGACAGATTCTGTCTCTGATTCATTCTGCGCAGCCGGTTCAGAAGCAGCGTCTTCTGATTTTTGTAATGAGGCGAGGATATCCTTATGGACAGAACTGTTGTTTTCAAGCCACTTATCCATTTCATCAACTTCTACAGCGGCAAGATTAGATAGAAATTCGGTAGCAGAAATCATAGCATTAACAAAAGACGGAGAAGCATTTATTTCTCCGCTCCGACATAATTCCAACGAGGATTCAATGGTTCCGGCAACGTCTATTGCATCAGCGAGACCGACGATGCGTGCGGCCCCTTTAAGAGAGGAGGCTGCACGAATAAGCGGCTCAACAAACTCTGGAGACTGATCTTTTGCAAGATTCGTTAAACCAGAGAATAACACCTTGGTGTGGTTTTCAGCTTCCATGCGAAAAAGTTCGAGCATGGAAAGATCACCCATATCGCGCGTCACGTTAAATACTCCCTGTCAAGCTGACCAAATTTTCCACTACTATTTGATAATGCGGTTAAACGCTTCAAATAACAATTCTTCATCAAGAAGAGAAATCCGCTTTTCATCAAGATCAAACAACCCTTTGGTATAGGCTGTTGGAGCTTTTGAAACAGTAGCAGGAGCATCAAGTAATGCATCAGTTAAATAGTGATGCACCCCTAAAACTTCATCCGCCTCAAAAATCCATCTACCTGCACCACGGTCTAAACAGATAAATCTGCTATATACTCTGAACCCTTTTTCTTCTTCAGTCAGATATTCTCTCTCAAGTCCCAAAAGCTCGCGGACTGAAACAACAGGAACTATCTCCCCTTGAAGGCTTGATAACCCTTTAAAATATTTTCCACTTCTATGTGGAACAGACCGTATTTTCCTAAGCTCCAGCACTGAAACAAATACAAGAGAAGACAGTGCCAGCCATTCTTTTGAAATTCTGAACACAACAGCCCCGGAGGTTTCTGCTGTTTCTTCATCTTTAACAATCGAAATAGCCTCGGCATTTTCAGCCAGATACCCTTCCGGCGGCTCTCTATGTAAAAGGCTGAGACCGGACTTGGCAAACTGCGGACAATTGTAACAATGGCTCCACTTTGTGAGCTCAATGCATGACCTGTCACCAGCATATCCTATTTCATTCCAGCAGCTATCAAGCATCAGCCTGCCTCATTTTGCTTTTCGGCCCGCAGAACCCGTTTACGAAGAAGACTGGCCTTGCGTTCATCACCTCTGATTTCTACCAGCAAGGCAAGATGTACCAGAGAATCCAAATGCTGCGGATTCAAATATAACGCTTTTCCATAATACTCTTCTGCTTTCGCAGGCTCTCCCTGTGCCTCATAGAGCAAACCGCACAAATGCAGAAGATCTGCCTCAGGACCGTCAGATTTCAAAAGATCATGACATAATGACAAAGCTTCCTCGGTTTGTCCTTTGTCTGCTAACATCCTAATATCTTCCAATGAAATATTTTTATTTTCAGTATCTTGCAGGATATTATCATCAACTGATGATTTAGTAACAACTTGCTTTATACGCTTTTCAAAAGGGCTTTGCCTACTGCGAGCAGGCTGAATATTACGTCTACTCCTTAGACAGCTAAAAGTCTTAATTACTTTATCTTCACTACTAGGATCTTTCTTTTTAAAAGCAAAAGTTCCAGCTCTTCTTACCGGAGTAAAATTTCGGCTAAACAGTGGCAGAGCTTCAGCATGTCCGACAAAAAGCAACCCATCCTTTTTCAACCTTTCACTAAACATCTGAGCTAAACATTCTCTGGAACTGTCATCGAGATAAATGATCAAATTTCTGCAAAAAATTGCATCATATTGACCTTCAGGAAGCCCCCCATCAAGCAAATTACCTGAATGAAATTTCACAACACTTTTAACCCTATCTATTAACTTAAAACCCTGCTCACACTTATTAAAACAATTCTCAGCATAAAGAGGCAGTTTGGATCTAAATGAATTGTCTGCATAAACACCTTCTTTGGCCTTTATTAATGCCCTCTTGCTGATATCCACCGCATCAATTTTAATGCGGTCAGGTGAAAGACCTGCTCCCATTAGAGACATTGCAACCGAATATGGCTCCTCGCCTGTAGAACATGGCGCACTGAGTACTTTATAAGAATTACGCGAACAACTTACGGCTGTTTCCGAAAGAAGTTCAAAGGGTTTTACATCTCTAAAAAACCATGTTTCAGATACAACTATTTCTTCAATCAGTTCCGAAAGTTCCAACTTATCATTTTGAACCAAAGTCAGATACTCAGTTTCACTGCAACTTGTGACCCGCATTCTTACTTGTAAGGCGTATTGAACACCTGATTTACCGAGTGAATCAGGAGCAAGCCCCATGGCATTTTTAAGAATTTTTTGAAACGGCTCTAAGTTCATATCTTACCTGTTAACCCGCTCTATTTCTTCCTTGGTAAAAAGAACTGTCCGCAACTCATCTGAAAGCAGCTTGTCAGGTTTAACTAGCTGAAGCATGCCGCCAGCTACTCGCGCAACCCTGCCAAGCCAAGGGGCATCGGGGATTTCCAGCCCAGATGATTCAAAATCTGAATCCAAAATTTTAACAGTCTCTGTAATATTTTCTGCAATCATTCCCAAAAATTTTTCGCCGCGCTTTTCTGTAGGATCTAAATCCGCAAGATCCAGAACAATTACACGGGTACTCATTAAAGGCTTACAAGGCGTGGCTGTTGCAAGAATTGAAAGATCTACAACAGGGGTAATTGTGCCGCGATAATTGAATATTCCTTTAATATACTCTGGAGAACACGGAAGTTCCTTATAAACTGTAGGAGGGACCACTTCCGCAATGATCCGGGCTTCAAGACCATAAGCGTATTGCCCGATTTGAAAAATAAGAACGAGCATTATTCACTCACCTTGAAGCGCGAAACTTCACTCCTAAGGCCTTGAACAGCCTCGTTAAGTTGCGAAGAAGCCCGATTAAATTCTTTAAGGGAATCGGAAGTATTAGTTGCGGTATCTGAGAGTTGCCCCATTGCATCGCTGATCTGTTCAGCCCCTTCGGCCTGTGCCGACATACCGCTGTTAACCAGCTCAATTCTTGGAGTAAGGTTCGTTACGCCAACCATAATTCCTTCAAGTTTTTTACCGATTTTTACAGCTTTTACAGCTCCGCATCGAACATCATCTGCGAAACGGTCCATCTCAACAACCCCCGAATCCATCGCAACACGCATGTTTTCTATCGTCGTTTCAATTTCAAGGGCCGCAACGGAAGTCTGATCTGCAAGCCTTCGAATTTCTCCTGCCACAACAGAAAATCCCTGCCCAAACTTTCCGGCTTTCTCAGCTTCAATCGCCGCATTCAGTGAAAGTAAATTCGTCCGATCCGCAACCTTTGTGATAGTGCTGACAATTCCTTCAATTGAATTTGCCCGGTCATTGATCTCGGCTAATTTATCAGTAATACTTGAGGTTGAAACGCTAAGATCATCCATAATTCTAATCATGGTTTTTATGCCATCCTGTCCTTCCTGTGCCAGCTTCGTCATTTTTGAGGCAGAAGTATTAACTTCCCCCATGGTTCCGGCCAACTCGCCTGAATTAGCTGAAATTTCCAGGCTGGTAGCACTTATCTGCGCAGTAGCTGTTGCCTGTTGATTAAAGGTAATATCAAGTTGTCTGGCCGAGGCTGTTATTTCCGTAGAAGAAGTCGTAACCTGAATTCCGGAACGTTGGACCTGCCCAACAAGAGAACCTAAACTCTCTACCATATTCTTAAATGCAAGATAAAGTTGTCCAGTCTCATCAAGATGATCTTGGTGATCTATATTTTTGGCCGCATTTCGGGCGTTAGGACATTTTTTTTCAGTAATTTCAATAGAATTTCTAGCTCCGTAAAGATCACCGTTTGCAATTAATTTAGCAATATCGACCATATGGATGATGGGATTAGCAATAAGCCCGCTTGCTGACGTTGAAATTACAAGAGTCAGTACCAACAATATAACCCCTGTAAGACCAAGCCAATGAGAAAGTTTGGAGACTGTTCCGGTCAGACGATCTCGTATACCGTTATATTCATCAAGATAGACTCCGGACCCAATAACCCATTCCCATGGAGCAAAATATGTATAAACAGAAAGTTTCATACGCCCTGTATCATCAGGTCCCAGCTTCCAAAGATATTCTTCTGTTAAAAGCTTACCTTCTCCAGCCTTAACCGCATTTGAAATCAACTGTTCAATTAATGCCTTATCATATTGAGCATTTTTTGCTTGCGAATCTTCTTTGGAACTACTGAAACGAGATAAAATATATTTTCCTTTATTCACCCCTTTTGCGCCGAGAATCCAAACAAAACCTGACTTGTTAATAGAAGTTTTCAGGACAGATCGATGAATATTTTCAGCAATATCCTCATGCATCTGGACACTGAGCATACCCTTAATATTTCCACCTTTATCCTTAAGAGGAGAGTAAACAATATACTTGATGCCATCGCTGTCTTCGCAATGCCTGCTTACAGTCTTTCCGGCAAGGATCTCATCAATAACTGACGCACGCTTTCCTTGCTCATTTAGCGAATAGTAAATTTCACCAATAACCATATTTTCTTTTCCAGCTTCAGCGGTGGTATCAACCACGAGCATGTCTCCCATCTGGGTGATACGCTGATAGACTGTACAATACGCGCCTGATATTTCTGAAGACTCTTTAAGAAAAGGAAGTGATTTCCTTTTCCGTTTGTCATAAGTTAAGCTGTAATCACCTATCATAAGCACAGGAACTGAAATAATTTTATCTTTTATCAGTGGATTCACTATGTTCCACGTCGATGCTTTCTCAAGAACCCTGACATCTCCACTATCATCCAACATTGACTGTAAAGTCATTGAAGCGCGTTTAGTTTCACGCATGAGCGAGTCATTCGACGTTCTGCATTCTCCGTAAAGATCATTAGTAACCTGTGAAACATGCGACGTTATAAGGGCGTTAATTTCTGATGCAACACTCTTGCTTAAGCTTGATTCTAAAATATGAGTAAGAATAAGCATGGCGACAATGGGAATAATCGCAGCACCGCAGGCAATAGTTATAATCTTTTTTCTTAAGGAAAAGCGCATCAAGAAATTCCCGTCATCTCGCCTGAAAAAGAGTGGCTGAGAGTTTTTTATTACAGATTACAGATATTTTTTTAAACATAGCAAAACAAGTAAGGCACGGCTACACTCATAACCTCTTTCTATTTATTTTATATGATTAAATCAGCGATAAGCATCATCTATTCATATTTATTTAAAAATATTTTTTCGCCTGTAAAGTGATTGCTCCTTTCAGCCGATACCTAAATTAGGACCATGTAAGCCATTTTCACGGCTGATGAATATTCCCCACTCATGGAGGAGTGTATGTATTATCACGGATTTGATAATAAAACTGTATCTGCCAACAAGTACTGGACCAGTAAGGATGACGAACTAGTCTCCTCGCTATTTGCAAAAATCATCAACAAAACAGTAGTCAGTTCCGAAACAGCTCCAGAACAAGATCACCTGGTAGAGCAGATGGTCAATAACCTTTTTGATTTATGCTTTTATATCAATAAAGACGTTCATAACTGCTAATTCTAAGACTTTACTTTTTACTAATGCAAAAGCCCCCGGCTACCAATGGTAACCGGGGGCTTGCATACACTTATACTCTTTTCTAAGAGCATTTAAACTAAAAAGCTAGCTTACCTGAGCAAGACGGGGAGCGTTTTTAGTTTTTTCTTCTTCAGCTCTTTTACGCAGATAGTGAACCATTGTTAAAATTGCTGTGATAGCTTCAAAGCCTTCCTGCTCAACAATATTAACCAAATCTTCTTTAGGATCAGCCTGCAAAGCGCTTTTAAGAGCCTTGGAATATCTTCCGAAACCATCCATCAAATCAAGAGCCATGTAGTTTGCTTCGTCAGGATCGCCAGGATTAATATCCATAGGAACGAGAACGTAGCCCATAATATTTGCAAGTCTGGTTAGCGGGCGAATGCTTCCTGTTGATCTCATGAGAGGAACAAGTTCTTCAATACCTACTTTAGCACCTTTATCTTCAGGATTGATTTCACGAAGAAGTGTTGGGTAAGGCTTGTTTATTTCTGTTGCAACGTCGCGAGCAGGTTTTTCGTTTTTAAGTACAACATCCTGCAAAAGCTTAGTAAGTTCACTATTTCCCATAATGTGTCTCCTCGACTATATTATAATATATTTATTTAAGCTTATGTTAGTTAAGCTAAAATCATGCCAATTTAGTACAAAATAACCTGGACATTTTAGATTAAACATAACAATCACTTATATCAAATTGCCAAAATGTATTCTTATAAAATTACTATGAAACAAGAAATTTTACTGCAAAACAAGAATAAACATTATCCTAAAAATCACACTGAATACGTAAACTGCTTATACACCTAATACCTACCCCTTGCAAGCATAGATATAACCTATATCAATATTATTCCACTTTAGTATGAAATTGCAAAAAAAATTAAGGGGATTTGTTGCTACACAAATCCCCTTAAGCTCTAATCATAAATGATCTAAAAATCAATATCCAATGATTCTAAAAACAATTCGCCGGAAAAAGTAAGCTCTGCTCCGCCCTGAAGAAAAACACTTTCGCCTTCAATTATAACTTTAAGAATTTCACCACCGGATGTTTTGATACGTACCGCAGCATCTGTAAGTCCGAGCCTATTCAAGCAGACCTGAACAGCACTTACACCTGTTCCGCAAGCATATGTTTCATCTTCAACGCCGCGTTCATAAGTACGCACTATCAGGCTGTCATTATCGTCAATCTGAACGAAATTGACATTGCTTCCTGCAGGCGCGAAATCTTTATGATACCTTAAAGCACTTCCAAGCTTCTTGATATCGATCTTATCAACGTCCGCGACCTGTACGACGATATGAGGTACTCCGGTATTCGCAAAATGATAAGAGTACTTTTCTCCGTCAACTTCAATCGTCTGATTAAGCTTCACATCGACGGGATCGGTAAGCTGGACTTTGACCTCTTCCTGCAACGGAAACACCTGAACTTTGATAGGGCCGGCATCAGACTCAAAAATATGCTGCTCTCCGGCTATACCTAAGGCATGAGCGAGTCGACCAACACAGCGGGAAGCGTTTCCGCACATCTCAGCTCTAGATCCGTCGGAATTATAAAACTGCCACTTAAAGTCTACCCCTGATTCCTTAGACCCCTTTTCAATAAAAAGCAGTCCGTCAGCGTATACACCGAAAGCCCGCTTACAAATTTTTTCAGCCCATTCGGGCATTTTTTCAACGGGAACACCGAGGTTACGGTTATCAATTATAACGAAATCATTTCCGCAACCCTGCATTTTATAAAAAGGAACGCTTTTACCGAACATCTGACTCATATATGTCCTCTCTTGAAATATGACTTATGCTCTATATTATTAAACCCATGACGTGATTCGTCAAGCTTTACAATTGCGGTCATTATGAACGGCAACGTATTTTGCGTGCAACATATATAAAAGGAGTATCCATAACCGCAACAATCACTTTGAAAAGATAGGTGGTAAAAAATATTTCAAGCCATACGTCTGTAGGAAAAACTCCCCACAGTGCAATGAAACAGAAAGTAGCTGAATCAATAAGCTGACTGAGCAGCGTGCTAGCATTATTTCTAAGCCAGAGATGTCTCTCGCCATACTTATCTTTAATCTTATGAAAAATATAAACATCACTAAGCTGTGATATAAGGTAAGCGCAAAGACTGCCGAGCGCGAGCCTAGGCAGAAACCCGAAAAGAACTTCAAGGTGAGGCTGAGCAAAATCATCCGCTGACGGAGTGAACAAAAGAGCAAGTTGCATATAAACAACTGCCATCACAAGAATCATGAACCCTAAAAAGACAGCCTTTTGGGCTTCCTTCTTTCCATGAAACTCACTTAAAATATCAGTTGAAAGAAACACGCTGGCGTACAGAACATTACCCAGTGTAGTAGTCATTCCAAACAGCTGAATAATTTTTAAGACCTGAATATTACATAATATCAGGTTAAAAACGATCAATCCGAATAACCCTGTTTTACCAAAAAATTTGTAGATAACAAGCACAAGACTCAAATCAAGTAAAGCAAATCCAATCCAAAGTAACTCATTCATTAGTTAAACTCCTCAGTAGCGACATTGAAAACAGTCAAAGCGCTATCTGGCGAAATGATTACTATATCATGCAATTTCTATAATTACAGATATATTCCCTTAAATTATAACAACCATTAGTCACGCCCAAAAAAATTTAGCCGTTCTTGAACCTACCATCGACCGCAGGACAGAGCTTATACCTGAACTTAAAGACGGCCTTGGTGGCTTTGCACCATTCAGGAGCTAGGTCAAGCATAGCGGATAATTACCAAAAAAAAGACGGTGCGAATAATTCGCACCGTCTTTCAGTAAACACTGACAGTAAGACACCTTTGGAAACCCTTGAATTTAGACCACCCTAAGCCTTGCAGATGAGCTGGAAACAACAACTTTATTACGTCCCTGCTTCTTAGCTTTATATAATGCTTCATCAGCCTTGCGTACTATTTCAGCACCTTTTGCGAGGCTACCGGGGCGGATAGAAGAGACTCCTATACTTGCTGTGACCTTAAAATCAACATCACGATAAGACATCGTGTGAGATTCTATCTTTTCCCTGATCCGTTCAGCAAGCATTTCAGCCTGATCAACTTTGGTATGAGGGAGCAGAATTACAAATTCTTCTCCGCCGTAACGAGCAATAAAATCTGTGGTTCTGAATGTTTCTTCAAAAATTCTTGCTGTTGTTTCAAGAACAAGATCACCTGCAATATGACCGTAGGTATCGTTCACTCTCTTGAAATAATCGAGATCAATCATTAGTAAAGACAGATCCATACCATGACGCTGATGACGCCTGAGTTCTTCGACCAGTCTTTCATCAAAACTGCGGCGATTGTAAACTCTGGTAAGTCCGTCACGATCCGCACGGGTCTTAATCTTGGTAAACATCAAAGCGTTATTAAGTGCAAGCGACAAATGATTCACCGCGGCGTTAAGCGTGCTAACCTGATCCTTTGCAAGCCTTACCGACTTATCGCAAAGCATAACCAGACAACCAAACTTTTCGCCTCTTGTAATCAAAGGGAGAGCAAGCACTCTTCCACCAGTCGGTCCGTAACACATAGAAGCGTCACCGACATGAGTAGTTTCAGAAATTTTATATCCGCCAACTTCTATTCCGCTGAGCTTTGTAACACTGCCGATCATAAATTCGATCCATTCCTCCTGAACAGCAGGGATAAGACCGGGATTAATGAAAATCTCAGCTTCTGTCTTAGCTTCGGCAGGAACAACATCCCAAAAAACTCCTTGAACAGAAAGAACTGGAAGCAACAGCTTCAAATCCTCTACAGCCTGTCCTAGAATATCTGAAACTTCAAGACGCTCAGTAGCGTTAGAAAGGACAGTATTAAGAAACATGAGCTGTTCAGTTTTACGGGAAAGAAGCTCTCGCTCCATTATGATTTCTTCAGTCATTCTGTAGAGGTCGCCATAAAGGCCGGCTACTTCCTTAGCTCTAAAAAGAGCATCCTGAACTTTAGAAGTTGTTAACGGTGAATTTATTACTGCAAGAAATCCGTCTTCAAGAACACTCTCAAGATCAACATTCTTTTCAGATTCATCCTGTATAAGAATACGCTGAGTAGACTCAAGCTTACGATACGCTTCTCGACGAGCTTCAGGAAGTTCATTCCAAACCCGTAGCGGAATCCATGTAGCGGAAGGCTTTTCAGGCTGGAGCAATTCTTTCTCACCGGGAAGAGATCTTTCGGAAAAATTCCTTAAGAAAAATCCTGGACCAAGAGAATCCTTTATTTTACCGACTTCTATGCTGTTTAGACCGAACCCCCAAAGCAGTTCAGGTCTTTCTCCTCTCTTCATATCGGGTCTCCTTGTGCATTCCAAATACTGTCAGAAGGGTTTACTGACCTAGCTTGATGCAAAATAAAGACCAAACACCCAAAGCATATTTTTTAGCAACCTGATTACGAGACTGATTACGCGCCTTAAGCTAAATATAAATTTTAAAAGACTCCAAGTTACAAGATGTTAGCAGTTAAACAGCCAAGTTTTTTAATCGTGTTATAAATTAAAACTTAGCTCAAAATGCTGTGTATATGCGCTATTTCAAAATCAGCAAGCAGGAAAACTATGCCGGATTTTTGTCACCTGAATATATTTTGACAATAAAATACTTTGACAAAACAGGCCCAAATATGGCTTGAAATAAGGTATGAAAACTCAAAGAATATGGGGAACTTTGGATCCCTTTTATGAAACAGGGTCGGTTCTTGGACGAAAAGTAGCAAATATTGGTTTTTTAACAGGGCTGCTTACCGAAGACCCTTTTGATGAATATCATTTTTTTCTAAACGGTGGGAATATTCATACAAGCTTAAACAATTTTATAAGTAATAACTTTCAGGAATTATTAGAAAATAATAAAGTCAAAATTTTGGACCGACTAGATCTCCCTGAATATATAAGCAAACATGAATACTTTTGCTTTCATCAATCTGACTGCATAGTATATCCTCCCCACCTTGCTCGTGTAAGAAACGCTTTTGCAAAGAACATCTTTCCTATTACCGGAACAACTCACTCACTCAGCTACAGTAATTACGGATCATCCTTTCTTAATTATATATGGAAAGGAACAACTGCCCGTGATTGCATTGTTGCCACCTCCACTCCAGGCATGCAGGTTGTCAAAAAATATATTATGCATCTGCGTGAAGGGTTTGAACTGGATGAGAAGAAATTCCCTTCTCCGCAAATCAGAAAAATCCCACTTGGAATTAATCCGTCAGCGTTTAACCCCCCGACTAAGCAACAAAAACTGAATGCTATAAAAAAATTAAAACTGAATCCAAACGAAAGCAAAGTTAATATTTTAGTTTTCGGCCGTATCGCCCATTATTCAAAAATGGATATTCTACCCCTCTTACGGGCTATGCAGCATGTTTTCGCATCCGGAATAAAGAGAAAAGATGTACGGATCATTCTAGCTGGATGGCTGGACGACGGAGACGATTTTTCGCAGACATTGAAAGATTTGAGTCGCAACATGGGACTTGAATTATCTATTTTTGCCAGACCGACCGACATTCAAAAACTTGATCTTTACCGCGCGGCGGATATCTATGTTTCCATTTCAGATAATCCGCAGGAAACTTTCGGGTTGACCATACTTGAAGCCGGAGCAATGGGACTTCCCATAATTGCTTCTGACTATGATGGATATAAAGATCTGGTTGTTCATAACGAAACCGGATTATTGATTGAAACCACAGGGCCCGCCGAAACTCCTACTGAAGATATTATGGCCCCGCTGTGTTATGACAATCAATACCACTTGCTTCTTGCCCAACAAACGGCCGTAGACACCCTGAAACTGGCAAAGGGACTTGAACAGTTAATAAAAGACCCTCTACTGCGAGCCTCTATGGGACATGCAGGAGTTGCGAGAATAAACAAAAATTTTATATGGAAAGAAGTGATCCGTCAGCATGTCAAGCTATGGCAAAATCTGAATAACACCCCTGTTCAAACAGAAGGACTTTCGCAAATTTTACACCCTACTCAGGTTCGATTCGGCGAAGTCTTTTCTCACTACACAACCTCAGTTATAAACGGCGAAACAAAGGTCGTAACAGGCTCTACAGGAGAGGCAATCTACCATGGAAAAGAGTTTCCGCTCATATATCAAGGAATTGAAAGATACCTTAAGCAGGAAGTAATACGTAAAATATCTTTTTTTGCTCGCAAGCCCATTACTACGGTTGAGCTCTGTACAAAAATAAAATCCATTGCTCCAGAATTCACCAACCGTGAAGCTGAATTTCATATTTTATGGTCTTTAAAACATGATATTCTGGAAAAAACATGCTAGCGCGAACAATCATTCACCATACAGCTCTTAAGAAAAGCGGTGGAGCGACAAGGGTCGCCCTGCTAATTCAGGGTGGACTTGAAGAATCTGGATATAAAACACTGCACTCATATGAAGCTTCTGAAAAACCACTTGATCCGCTCATATCGCCTGAAGAAGCAGCACAGAAAATTCCAAAAAACTCCATAGTACATCTTCATTCTTCTGCTGATCCTGCAAAATTTATATCAGCCTTACCTGCAACTGTAAGCCTTATTGTAACTCTTCATGATTCTCAAATGATCACAGGTGGATGTTCCTACCCTTTAGATTGCTCTCATTTTGAAAAAAAATGTCTGAATCCCTGTCCTAGAGGTTTTGCTGATTCCGAAAAAGTTCGCAAAACAAGCATTGAAACACTCTTAAAGCATGAGGCTGTTTTAATTTCCCCATCTAAGTGGCTGGCGAATCAGGCTAAAATTGCAGATCCGCGACTTGCAGTGAAAATTATTCCAAATGGCATACCATGGCCGGATTCAGTTGAGAGCAAGAAAAACGCCAGAGAAAAATTAAAGATACCTCTTGCAGCTAAAATAGTTCTCTTCATTGCCCACGGGGGCTTTAACGCTGCCTACAAATCAGGCTCTCAATGGGCTGCCTACTGGGAAGGAATCAAAAAAAAGATTCCTGATGCAATTGGCTTTGCCATAGGTGGAAGTGAAAGCTCCAGAGAAGGCGATTTTATATCCATCCCCTATGTGGACAGGGACACGCTAGGAGATTTTATGACAGCGGCAAATGTTCTTGCATATCCGACTCTAGCGGATAACCATCCGCTAATAATTCTTGAAGCCATGTCAAAAGGACTACCGCCCGTGAGCTATGCAGTTGGAGGCGTTGTTGAACAGATTGTAAACGGAACAAACGGAATACTCGTAACACCCTATAACAAAAACAAGTTTGTCGAGACAACATCAGCATTATTGCTCGCTCCGCGTGTATCAAAAGAACTTGGAATTTCCGGATTTCAAACTGGCGCAAAAAGATTTTCACATATAAGGATGCTTAAAGACTATAAAAAAGTTTATAACTTACTAGACCTGAATTAGGTTATTGTGTTATTTTATTTTCATAATTAATATTTTCACTTTAATTTGATTGACAACGTCATGGTTTATACTTGAGTTAAAAGGCCAAGCATTATTATAATCTTGAAAAAATTCTTTCATAAACAATGTTTTCGAGCTAATCTTAAACCGAGCAAAACAAATACATTTATTTGATTGCTGACTTCACATGAATTTCAGGGGAGGATGAAAAATGTCCCAAACAAATATTCTTCTTGAATCAGGCACTAATGAGCTTGAAATCGTTGAATTTTTTATTGATGAAACTGACAGTGTCCATGGCGGAGAAACCAGACGAAACTATTACGGCATAAACGTAGCTAAAGTGGTCGAAATTATTCGCCTGCCGGAACTTACAGATATGCCAGATGCTACAGACACTGCTGTTCTGGGAGCGTTTGATCTCAGGTCTGAAATCATTCCTTTGATCGACCTTAGCAGACGTGTTGGTAAAAACAGGGTTGAAAGCGAAGCTCCTAAAGTTATTGTTACAGAGTTTAATAAAATTTCTACAGCCTTCCTTGTTTCCGGTGTAACAAGAATTCACCGCATAAGCTGGGAACAGGTTGAAGCTCCAAGCAAACAGGTCTCGTCCCTTACAGCTAACTCGATAACGGGTGTTGTAAAACTCGAAGGGCGCATCGTATTCCTGCTCGACCTTGAAAAGATCGTTGCAGACCTTAACCCTGGCATGGATCTTACAGAAGTACCTGATGCAGACTTAGTCCAGAAGATTGAAACTCAGCAGCTAAAAGCTATCATTGCTGATGACTCAACCATGATCCGCCGCATGATCGGGCAAATGCTCGAAGATGCCGGATTTAAGGTAACCAGAACACATAACGGTAAAACTGCATGGGATAAGATCAACGAATGGCGCGAGAAAGCTAAAAGCGAAGGGAAAACAATCGATGATTTCCTCGACATCGTTGTCACAGACATCGAAATGCCGGTCATGGACGGACACAACCTGACCAAAAGAATTAAGGATGACCCGGAACTCAGACATCTTCCAGTCTTACTTTGTTCTTCCATCATCACTGATACACTCTTCCATAAGGGTGAATCAGTAGGTGCAGATGATCAGATTTCAAAAGCTGAAATTAATCAGTTAGCTGAAAGAGTATTCAAGCTGATTGAAAGAAAGCACGCTGAACAGTAAGTTACTGCCAGAATAATTTCACAGTCAAATATAACCCCCTCTTTGATAAATGCGTCAAAGAGGGGGTTTCTGTTTGTGCCAGAAATAGTTTTAAGACTACTTAATCCAGATTACGGAAACCTGTCGACCTGTTTTTCTGTCACGCCTGTAAGAGAAAAATGTTTCTTTCATACTGTAGGTGCACATATCTATTCCGAAAATATTTCGGGATTCTATTCCTGCTCCAATCAGCTGGTCATTGGTCAGTTTCCATAAATCTACAGTGCTACTTTCTTTGTCGAAATATTTTTCATAACCGGGCTCAAAATCGGAATTAAAATTCACAAACTCCGCCATGGCAGGACTGAGACTCGGTCCCCTGACAACCATGAGTTCAGAAGGAGCGCACCCATAATGAGCACATATCTGTGCAACACCCTTGCCGGGGAAATTTATGGAATTACCGCGCCAGCCATTATGCAATGCGGCCACAAAATGACCTTTATTATGCGCAATTAAAATCGGCTGGCAATCTGCTGTTTTGATAACAAGAGCGTGACCTTTCTCTGCCGAAGTGAGCCCGTCCCCTTCAATATACGGAGGCTGTTCAGGCGACTGTGATTCCGGCTCAAAATGTATTACATCTCCGTGAACCTGTATACTTTCATGCCAATGTGTTACCCCAAGAGAAGCGGCCAAGGCAGTCCTGTTGACTCTTACGGAATAAAGATCGTCACCGACATCAAACGATAAATTCCCTTCATCAAAGGGCGGCTTACATGCGCCGCCGATTTTTGTTGTAAATGCGCATGAAATATTATCAAGCCCCGGAAAAGCAAACGGTATGTAATCTATTTTACCCATATAACATCCTTATCTGTGCATATTGACTGCACAGGTTTGTCCCATTCTTCGGCCGCAATTTCATCCATCACCTGAAAAGCATAACAGACTCCCATAGCCAACGAGCCTACTTTCTGAGGATGGGCAAGAAATCTGTCATAATACCCACCACCGAATCCTATTCTATATCCTTTACGGTCAAACCCAACACCTGGAATTATCATTACGTCAGGAGAAATAACATCTGGAAATTCACACTTATCCCTGCACGGTTCTTTTATCCCGAATGATCCTTGTAAAAGATCACCTTCCGCCCTTACTACTCCAAAGTCCATAATCCCCGGATCATCTCTGCGACAACAGGGCATAAACACTTTCTTCCCGGACTCCAACGCGTCACGAAATAACGGTGTCACGTCAACCTCATTTTTGATAGGCCAATACAGCAGAACTTCTTCAGCCTTTTTCCATTCAGCAAGTGACTTAACTGAAGAGACTACCGCACAGCTCATGGACTCAACTTCTGCCTTTGAAAGTTGTCCTCTTCGTGCCAGAAGGTTGGACCTTATTTCATTTTTATTCAAACCTATCACCATGTCTAATCGCTATTGTTTTTAACTCCATAACCGGATCATAAAGATCTTTTCAAGATTATCCACTTGAAGTGAATATGAATCTACACAATAATTCTCATACGATAAAGAAAAGTTAGATATAATCGCTAAAAAATGAAAATCGTGGTGCTCTGAGCTGCTCTGATTGGTTTTTAGAATCATTAATGCTACTGAATTAACCTTTGTAAACATATCGCAAACCAACTGGAGAAAGTATGGCTGAAAATATACAGAAGTGGATAGCCCTTGGCGATATTCACCAAAGCCTCAGTTTTGTATCAATAATTCCTGAAATTAAAGAGGCAGATGGAATCATTATTACCGGAGACATTACAAACCATTCTCCACAGGGCGCAGTTGAAAAGGTCTGGCAAACAATTTACGATCAAAATCCTAGCATACTAGCCCAAATCGGAAATATGGACCGCGCAAATGTTACAGATTTTCTTAAACACAAAGAAGCCAATCTCCATTTGGAAACACGCGAACTTGCCAAAGGTATAAAAATTATGGGAGTTGGTTATTCTATTCCAACTCCATTTGGAACTCCAAGCGAAGTAAGTGAAGAGCAGCTTGGGCTATGGCTTGACGAAACTTATGCAAAAATAGGTGATTACGACCAATTGATTTTAGCTGTGCATGACTCGCCATACAATACCAAACTCGATGTAATTTCAAATGGTCAACATGTGGGTAGCCGTTCAGTCCGAAATTTTATTGAAAAAGTTCAGCCTGACATAGTAGTCAGCGGACATATCCACGAATCAAGCGGTGAAGATACCATAGGAAAATCACGTATTTTTAATCCAGGCATGGCGTCAGGAGGAGGATATGTGCTGATAACATTGCAAAACGGAAAACTTGAAGCAGCTCTAAAAGGGAATTAGTATTATATGGGTAAGTTAAGATTCATCTGGGTAGGCAAGCTTAAGGAACCATTTTTTAATGAAGCCTGCGCTCATTATACAAAAAAACTAGGCAGGTTTCACAAGCTTGACGAAACTATTTTAAAAGATGCACCGGGAAAACTTCCACCGGAAGACAAAGTTTTGCGTGAAGGTAAATCCATTGTAAGCAAAATCCGACCTTCGGATATGGTCATCTGCCTTGATGAAACAGGTTTAGAAATGACCTCGGTTGAGCTTTCAAAATATTTGCAAAAATGGACCGAAGATCCCAATCTTACTCCGTGTTTTATTATCGGTGGACCTTTCGGATTGTCTGATCAAGTTACAAAAGTTGCCAGAATAAAGCTTTCACTTAGCAAAATGACTCTGCCCCATGAACTGGCCCGCACTATGCTTCTTGAGCAGCTTTATCGCGCAGCATCTATTTCAAAAGGGTCACCTTACCATCACGTGTAAAGTTAAATTATCAACCCATATTAAAAAATTAAGATATTAAGGAACACAAATGATCAAACCGGAATACCTTGAAAAACTTGAACTTTACATGACATCAGGTGATATGCAATTTGAATTTGATAACGGAACAGAAGAAAAAAGGTTTGAAATTCTTGATTTTCTGGAAAAGCTGATGGATGTGGCTGAAATAGCAGATGAACATGCCACAAAACTCATTTTCAAAGGCGGAATGCCTGGTCAGCTTGACGGCAGTAGTGACCAAAAATAATGAGTTTTTTTGCCAGCTTTGTATTCCATAGTTGACTCCAGTTCATAGCCACATTCGTTTATCTCCGCTGAATCAGGAGCGCAATCGTTTGATAAAACGACGATTCGCCCACTATCCGCTAGCATGGGCCTTACAAACAGCAGAAGCTCTTTCCACGGCATAAAAGCCTTACTGAGAATAAGATCAGCAGGTAAGGCTCCCTGCGGGAATGTTTCAGCTCTGCCTTGAAAAACCTCTGTGCGTGGAAGTTTCATCATTTGCAAGGCGGTACGCATAAAGATTGAACGCTTTTCCCGCGATTCCACTAAGTGATAAGTTCCTTTCTGCCATACAACTCTGAGCGGCAACCCCGGAAGTCCGGCTCCGGCACCAAGATCAAGTGTCACAGGATTTTCAGGAAACTCCAGATCACTTAAAAAATCAGCAAGGTGCAAACTGTCGATTATGAGAGAATGAAAAATCTCATCCCAGCTCTTCGGCCCTACCAGATTCATGGATTTGTTCCACTTCACCAGTAAATTTATATAATAAGCCAAAACACGCGCCTGATCAGCTGAAGAGATAAATCCATTATCAAGACTGAGATCGTCTTCAAGTCTTCTTTTTGCCTTAATCGCAGCTCCTAATATATCTACGCCGCTGATAGTTGATGCCGCCATCTACTCCTCCTTTCTGTTGTCCGCAGATTGCACTCAAAGATCATCTTTGGCAACTCTGCCACTACCGTAGAAACGTCTGTAAACAGAGCGAAGTGAGACCAGAACTCCGAACACGCAAAAACCGGAAAGCGTAATAAGAGCTCCATGCATAACCTTCATATAGGCCACGCTGCTTTCATGCGAAACAGGTGTATCTGCCATATACACAGAAAGGAAAGTTGCAATTATGACCATGCTCGAAACCATACCAATAGTCCTTAAAGCACCTGTGATGGCTGAAGCGAATCCAAATTTTGAAGGTGGAACACTTCCCATAAGTATGATCATATTGGGAGCAGAAAAAAGAGCAAAACCGATTCCGAGCATAACAAACATGATATACAAATATACAAGAGAAGTTTCAGGGCCGACCAGAGCACCCATTATTGATCCCACTGTGCATACAACCATTCCTATCATAGCAATTACACGCGGATAGTAGATATCAGCCCATTTCCCCACCAGCGGAGACAAAGCAGCTTGAATCAGAGGCTGTATAACCAGTACCGTGCCTGCTTCGTGCGGGGTCATTGCTTTAATACTCTGCAAATATAGGCTGAAAAGAAAAACAATCCCGAATGTTCCGGCGTAACTTATAAACTGCACAAGAGCTGCTTCCGAAAAATCTAATCTTTCCTTAAAGACAACTAAATCCACAAGAGGGTATTTAGTTCTGTTCTGCATAATAATAAAAACCGTGAATCCAAGCAATCCAGCCAATAATGAAACAATTCCAGGCCACCCGGTATTTAAATTAGTTCCGCCGAAAACAAACGTGGCTACAGAAAATATGATTAACCCGCTACCGGCATAATCAAACTTTTCAGTTGAAGAATGAAACTTACCTTTCAAATTGATACGACTGACGATATAGCTGATCCCTAAAGGAATTGTTCCAAGGTAAAAAATCCATCTCCATCCAAGCTCTGTAGCTATAAGCCCTCCGAGGTATGGCCCTATGGAAAGCCCTACATAAACAGCAGCAACAGCAATACCCATTGCTCTGCCACGCTCCCTAAGTGGAACAGAATCTGTTAGCAAAGCCATATTGGTAGCAATTGTAAGTGCTCCGGAAATACCCTGCCCCATTCTTAACAAAGTCAGCATATTGATATCATGCGCAAATCCCAAGAGCAGCGTGAATACGGCATAAAGCAACACACCGAGCCTGAAGACAGGTTCGCGTCCGTGCATGTCTGCAAACCTTCCAAAAGGGAGAAGCACAGCTGCAACGCCGCCTATATACATTGATTCGATTAAACTTAAATCGAGACCGCTTGCGCCGAATTCACGTCCAATTACCGGTAGTGAAACCCCGACAGCTGAAAACATAAACGGTATAACAAATTGAGTTACTGAAACGGCTAAGATTACCGCTCTTTTTTTTGCATCATCCATAATAAAAACCTCTTAAAATAATTCCGCACTGAATATTAAACATGTTTAAAATTTCTAATATCTAAAAAATTTGCCAGATTGATGACATTCCTAAAAATTCGCGACCAGTATCAATCATTCGTTTCATTATTTTCATTAAAACTTCTTTTTCAGACTGACTAAGATCAGACATCATCAATTGATTTGCCGCTTGCAATGCCTCATGAAGATCTTTTTTTATTTCTTCCGCTTTTTTAGTAGGGTAAACTAATTTTTCACGCCTGTTTTCAGGGTTCTCTTCTCTATATAAAAAATTTAGCTTAATAAGTTTCGCAACGGCTCTAGCTGTTGCAGCTTTATCAACTACGAGGAAAAGTGATAGCTGCTCTTGATTCCACCCAGGATGATGCAGAGCGGTCATTATAAAACCTAACTGCCCGTAAGTAAGCCCAAGCGCGCTTAATTTATCTGCAACAATAGCTTTATGAAGACGCATAACCTGCGTATTCAAAAAGCCTAAAGACGTGTTTTTATCCATCATAATCTCGCTTTCTTACAAACGTTGACTCGTCAACAGTTGACAAGTCAACTGTTGACGAGTCAACTAACATAACCCAAATACCGACGTCAACACTTAAGTAAATACAAATAAAAATGGTTACTCATAAAAATTTGATCTTTAAAAATAAAATCTCATCTAATCAGCTGGAGTACTCATTCATATTATGATAATATATACAATATTATCAATTTTATAAGATATTAAATTTAAAATTTGTAAACACATAAAAAGTGTTGCAAGCTGAATCTGAGTATGCTCTGATTTATTTTTAGCCAAATGGCAGCTAATATTTTTAAAACCTTATCAACAATAAAAAACACTTATGGCCAATGTTCTAATAATCGATGATGATCCGCACATAGGCGATCTTTTGCTTGTACTCGCCAAGCACCTTGGACACAGCGGAGAGAAATCTCTTACGCTCAAAGAAGGTGTCGCACTAGCCCGCGAAGAACGCTTCGATATCATATTTCTTGATGTTGTGCTTCCAGACGGAAATGGGCTTGACGCTCTTCCTGAGTTGCAAATATTAAAAAATTCCCCAGAAGTAGTCATTATCACAGGTAAAGGTAACTCAAAAGGAGCAGAGCTGGCTATTAACTCCGGTGCATGGGACTACATAAGTAAGCCTGCGACTGCTGAACAATACCTTCTACATATGCAACGAGTACTGCAATATAGAACTGAAAAACAAGCTTCTCACCCTAAGCTTGGGCATCATAATATTATAGGACGCTCCAAAGCTATTATGCGCAGTCTGGAGCAGGCAGCTAAAGCAGCTGAGAGCCATGTAAGTGTTTCAATTTCAGGTGAGACTGGAACCGGAAAAGAACTTTTCGCAAAAGCTGTACACGATAACAGCCCGCACAGAAAAGGCCCTTTTATCGCTGTTGACTGTGCATCAATTCCTGAAAATCTTGTTGAAAGCATACTTTTCGGACATAAGCGTGGAGCTTTCACAAGTGCGGAAGAATCCAATCAGGGGTTGATTGCTAAAGCTGATGGAGGGACTCTCTTCCTAGATGAAGTTGGCGAACTTCCACTGGCGCTTCAAAAATCTTTCTTAAGAGTTCTGCAAGAACATACATTCCGTCCAGTCGGCGACCCCAAAGAAATCAAAAGCGACTTTAGGCTGGTTACAGCAACAAATCGCGACCTTGAGGCACTAGTCCAGACTGGAAGATTCCGGCAGGATCTGATGTATCGCATACAGGCTTTCACTATTGAGCTACCGCCACTGCGACAGCGCAAAGAAGATATCCCCGAACTAAGCAGATATTTTTTAAACAAACTTAGCGCAGATGGGAATACGGCACCGACACCTGTTTCAAGTGAGTTTCTTAAAGCTTTGGAAACATACTCATGGCCCGGAAATATTCGAGAGCTTTTCAATATTTTAGAACAAGTTTTCGCCACGAACCCTGAAGCAGGAGAATTTTTGCCGATTCACCTGCCTGTACGCATACGAATTGCTGCTGCTCAACACTCTGTTGTGCCTAGAACTGATAGCAAACCAGTTTTAACTGTCATTCAAGGGCATAAATTAACCCCAAAAAACTTACCTAAAGAAACAGAAATATCGTCCTATACTCCACCTTCAAATGATGATTTTCCCCCCATGAAAGAATATAGAGATCAAGCCCTTGATCAGGCTGAAAAGCTCTATTTGGAAAGTCTTTTTCTTCATTGCAACGGCAATATTAAAAAAGCGGCTCAAGTTTCAGGACTTTCAAACTCCAGATTATATGCACTGCTAAAAAAACATGACATTAAGAAAACTTTTTTCAATAATTAGTTCTCATCAAATTTTATCCCAACCAGAGAAAGCCCTCAAGACATATGCCTTGAGGGCTTTCTCACAGAAAAGATCTTTGAGAAATTATTCTACAGCTTGTTAGTCAGCAGAACTGACATTAAATGCTACTGAATAAAAATGATGTGTAAAATCTACATATTCAACAGTGATTTCTTTGGGAACTTGAATTCTTGCCTGTGCAAAATTAACAATCCCTTTGAGGCCACCTTCAACAAGGTAATTGGCTGCTCTTTGGGCTCTTTCAGGAGGCGTAGAAATAATTCCTATTTCAAGCCCTAGTTCATCTACTCTGCTTTTCAGCTGGCGCGTACATACAACTTCAAGACCTGAGACAATTTCACCGATTTTATAAGGATCGCAATCAAATGCAGCCCTGATGGAAAAGCCTCTTAAAGCAAACTCTTTATGACGAAGCAAAGCACGTCCAAGGTTGCCAACTCCGACAAGAGCACAACCCCAAACTCGATCAACGCCAAGAGAATGTTTAATTGAAGCAATCAGTTCGTGCACATAATAACCGACACCGCGCACGCCGAATTCTCCAAAATAGGCTAAATCTTTACGAATCTGGGAAGGATTTACTGAACAAGCGCGAGCTAGTTTCTCTGATGAAACAACTTCAACGCCATCACGCTTAAGGCCTGTAAGAACTTGTATGTAAACTGCGAGCCGTTTGATTGTCGCTTTGGGGATATTCTGGGTTTTCACAATAAGTACCTATTTTTCATGTCCCGCATAGCCATGAAAATAAAATGTTGGAATCTCAGACAGCAAAAGCCTTATTCAATAACAACCTTAGCTTATCTGGTTTTAAATTATTAACGGATTAATCACAATTTCCAATAGTAACCACTTTCAGTCGAAAAAAGACTATATACTATAGCAGTCCGTTTCCGATACCCCCAAAACTATTTTTTTTATTTATTCTTAAATTACAAGATGTTATAAACTTATGCCTTATGCGAAAAGCTTAAAATCATGTGAAAAATTTAACAATGGTAACAAAAAAAAGGAGGTCCGCAGACCTCCTTAAATATTTCCAATCAAAAACTAACCGATAAGTGGGTTAGCGAAAAGAAGAATGAGGTTAACAACAAGTGCGTAAATAGCCAATGATTCTACGAATGCGAGACCAAGAATCAAAGTAACTGTGATTTTACCACCAGCTTCTGGATTACGTGCAGTTCCTTCACAAGCAGCTTTAAGTCCGAGACCCTGACCGATACCACAACCAGCAGCAGCAATAGCCATACCGATAGCAGTAGCAGTAGCAGTAGCGGAAGCAACTTCAGGAGCAACACCGGAAGCGAATGCTGCACCAGCAGCAAGAACGAGAGCCATTGTGTTCAGAACGATAAGCAGAGCTTTACGCATTGTAAAATCCTCCAAAAATGTAAGTTTATATAAAGTAGTCGTTAGACCATTTCCCCAATATTAGTGCTCAATAACTCTAATGAGCATGTTCCAGAGAGCCCTTCAAGTAAATCATGGTAAGCATGAAGAAGATGAACGCCTGGATTACCTTAGCTAGTATGAACAAAAAGTACATAGGCAAGGTAGAAACTACAGGAGCAAGCATAAACAGTAGTACGAGAACAATTTCTTCACCGCGGATATTACCAAACAGACGTAAGGTAAGTGAAAGCGGACGAGAAATGTGCGAAACTATTTCAATGATAAACATCAACGGAGCAAGAGCTGGAACCGGACCCATAAAATGTTTAATGTATCCGAAACCGTGGCGCTTGATACCGATGTAGTTATAATAAAGGAAAGTACAAACAGCCATTGCCGCATTGGTGTTGACGTTCGCAGTAGGAGCGTCACATCCGGGGACAAGGCCTAAAAGGTTCATAACAAGGATATAAACAAACAAAGTACACATGAAAGGGAAGACTGTACGTCCACTTTCACCGATGTTCGAGACGACAAAATCTTCTAGCCCGCCGACAATTATCTCGACAAGATTTTGAAGACCTCCCGGCACGAGACTAAGTTTTCTGGAAACTAGAAATCCGATAGAGAACAGAATGATCATTGCGACCCATGTATACCATACATGGATGGGAATATGAGTTCCCAGCGCATTGTTCAGCTCTGTCATAAATATTAATGGATGTGGTAACCCTGCAGCCATGATCCTTATGCCTCCTTCACTTTTTGCCGAAACCCGGCAACGCCCCAAAATATTGCATTCACTACTACGGAACTGAGCCCGATCAAAAGAGCTGTGATTGAACACTGCCCCCAGACTATAAGTCCATAAATGACCAGTCCGGTTAAGATCATCCGTCCGTAGAAACGAACCAGCAAAGACACCACCGCGCCCCTGCGCATATACGCCAGATGCTGACCAAATTTAGCCAGCGACCAGAAATTGAACGTAGTCAGAGTTGTTCCGGCTGCTAAAGCCAATGCCCATGGGGCAAACCCGAAGGCTACAGCAGCAAAAAAACATGCTCCGGCAGTAAGATACAATTGATTGCGTACCAAACTGCGTACGTCCGGATGAGTAAAGCCTCGCCTGTGGAGAAATGTTTCAATCTTTTGGTTTATTTTCATCGTCATTTTTAGGACCTATCCCCTGATCCTTTTTTAAGATGCGCTGGACTTCGTCGTAAACATTCTTGAAGCCGGCGACAATCCCAAATAACAAGAAAATAAGAAGAAACCAAGGCTTTGTTCCCAACCATTTATCTAAATACCACCCCATAGCCATCCCAACAAAAGTAGAACAAACAAGATGGATTCCGATTGTCGCGGCATTGCCGAGTAGATCAAGAGCCTCTTTATTTCCTTTAAACGCGAACATTGTTCTACTTTTCCTGTCAACTTGAGATGTGGCTTGTGGCGCAAACAGACCTTGCGCAAACCTTCACAAGTGAGTTTCGTCTAGCACAATCTTTTGATGTGCGTCAACGAATTCTTTACAAAAAGCATTGTTTTTAGAAGTTTTTTTTACATTTAAAAAAAACAGTTACAACCTGTCACTGCAACATCTAAACAAATGTATTTTTGATATAAATCCCACTCGTTCATGCAATCTCCAACTGATGAAAGTTATATTTACAGAATTACTTGTATTTTTTTTCACAAACTTGCTTGCTTATGCCAAGTGACAATTCTTCCGTAACAAAGTAAACATAAGCCTATGAGCTCATGCTCAAGATTTGAATATACAGGAAAAACACAATTATATGACTGCAAAACAGCTATCGCCATCAAAGCTTAGATCAAAACTGGATCCGGAAAAAATCCAGTATACCGACAGCTCAGAAATCCCCATTACGACGGGGGCATACGACCCTTTTCAGCCTAGAGCATTACAAGCTTTCAGGATGGCTCTAGCCATTTCAGGAAGCTGTCACAACGTATATCTTTCAGGTGAATCAAATTTAGGTAGAAGTTATTTCGCCCGTGAATATTTTGAACTGAGAGCCTCCAAGCAGCCTGTCCCTCCAGATCAACTTTATTTATATAATTTTGCTGATGAAGATAAGCCTATCGCAGTTTCTTTGCCCGCAGGTAACGGTAAAAAGTTTAAAATAACGCTGTCTGACGCAGTTACACTTATTAAAGAAAAACTTCCGGCATGGTTTGAGCGCGAGCCACATTTGAAAGCTCATGAACGGATTTCACGAACATTTCAAGATGAACGTGATGATCTGGTCTCCGACATGGAAGAACTCGCAAAAAAAAATGGTTTCAGTCTTGAAGTAGACGATCATGACGGGCTGACATTAATCCCGCTCATTGAAGGCCGCATTTTAACCGATGAAGAATTTGAAAGACTTGATCAAGATCTTAAAAAAACTCTTCGCAACTCGGCAGATGATCTTCTTGCAGAAGTTACGACTATTCTACGCCAAATAAGCAAAACTGAAGAAGGGTTCCGTAAAGATGAGCGCAAACTTCATCAGGACTCTGCAAAAGAATTGCTAAAAGATATCATGGCTCCGCTGCATAAAAATTTTAACCAGTATGAAAAAATTAAAACATACCTGCAAGATGTTGAAGAAGAACTGCTCGACAACATTGACTTATTTATGGCTAAAGATGCCCAGCCTGTAGCTTTGCCTACAGGATTGCATCTTCCTGACTCTTCTCCTATTGAAGATCTTTTTTCACGCTTTGATGTTAATCTTCTGGTTGATAACAGTACTACGAAGGGCGCTCCTGTCGTTATGGCTGATCATCCGACTGCTTTTAATCTTCTCGGCAGCATTGACCGCGAATCTGAAATGGGTGCCCTGTATACAGATTTTACTCTTATCAGAGCCGGAGCCATTCATAAGGCTAACCACGGTTACCTCATAATGTATGCTGAAGATGTTCTAACAAATCCTTCTTCTTGGGAAGGACTGCTTAGAGCATTGCGCACCGGCAAAGCAAAACTGGAAGATCCAGGTGACGGTGATCAGATCCGGACAAAATCGCTTGAGCCTGAACCTATCCCACTTGAATTAACCGTTATTTTAATTGGTTCTGAAGAAACTTATGAGATCCTGCTTTATAATGATGAAAGATTCGGAAAATATTTTAAGCTTAAAGCTCACATGCAGCTTACTGCAGATAGAAATGCTGCTAATATCCGCCGCTTTGTTGAAGTACTGGGAAAAGTTATTTATGATACTAAGCTTACCCCGTTCAGCCGAGAAGCTCTTGCAGGTTTAGTAGACTACTCAAGCAGACTTGCGGAAGACCAGAAAAGAATTTCACTAGGTATCCCGTTCATGAAAGAAGTAATGGTTGAAGCATCCGCTTTAGCAGTGCTTGACGGTAAAAAAATCGTTGACCACAAGTCATTAAATGAAGCTATAGCAATGCGCGATTACAGATCAAATCTTTACGAAGATGAGTTCATGACCGAATATGACCGTGAAGTTATTAAAGTAGAAACATCTGGTGAGGGCGTCGGCCGCGCCAATGGGTTGTCCGTAACTATGTTCGGCGACTACGAATTCGGCCTGCCACATCAGATTTCATGTACCGTCGGCGTAGGTCATGGCGGAATTATCGACCTTGAGCGTGAAGCGCGCATGGGTGGCCCCATTCACACTAAAGGTATGATGATCATTAAAAGCTACCTTGTCGGGCTTTTCGCACAGGACAAACCCATTGTTCTAACCGGAAGTCTTTGTTTTGAACAAAGCTACGCCGGAATCGAAGGCGACTCCGCATCCGGCGCAGAACTGGCGACACTGCTTTCGGCCCTTTCAGGGGTACCGATTAAATTTAACTACGCATTCACCGGAGCAGTCAGTCAGACAGGTTCTATCATGGCTGTAGGCGGTGTTAACCGGAAAATAGAAGGATTCTATGAAGTCTGCCGCCGAAGGGGATTCAGCGGTAACCAAGGTGTTTTGATTCCGGCTGATAATGTAGTAAACCTTATGCTCAGGCACGAAGTTGTCGAAGCTGTCGAGCAGGATAAATTCCACATTTATCCGGTAAAAACCATTGAAGAAGCTTTGTCGATCCTGACAGGCGTTAAAATTGGTAAAATCGGCCACGGTAAAAAATTTCCTTTAGGATCTTTATACCGTAAAGCTGATGACCGACTTGCCGAGCTTGCCGAAATAGCACGCAGATCGGAATGCAAATCAATATAAATAATTAAAGTATAGGAACCTCCTATGTCCAACTCATGGATACAGGCTAAAATGCCGGAATTTGTTCGCGACACATTTAGAGATTTCTGTCTGGCAGGCAGTGCTCTCGAAGAACAATTTGAAACTTTCGACAGGGAACGCAGCGTAAGTTTTGAAGTTCTAAATGATTTGATCGGAACAGCAATGAATAAAGGTCTTCTTTGGAGGCTCAAAGACACTTCCCATTTGCTTTTCCGCAATACACCTGGAGATCCGCTGTCCGGCAGATTTCTGGATTGGGGGCTTGGGTATATTTTCCATGAAGCCTTCAAGCTCAGAGAGGATGCTTACCAGAATTTAAATTATGCCCCTCTTTTTTCCAACCTTAGAGGAAAAGATATTGCTCTGCCGGAATCTTCAATCGGACAGGATTTTGTTCAGGTTGTAGAACAGACTGAAGAAAGTATGGAACGTGAAATTAGCCGCATCAGATTTATTATAGCCAGATGCAGAAAACTTTTGCCAATATTTCTTAAAGACCATAAAGAAAATGCATTGCTAGGAAGGCTGATTTACTCACAAAATCATCTTATAAGAGAAGTATTTCGTGATGAATACGATTACCTTGTAGATACAATCTACACAGAAGAGCCTGAAATGCTTTATGTTCTTGCGGCCAAAAGCTTAAGACTTGGCGGATGGATGGAAAAAGCTATTGATGCAACAAAGCAGGCATATAAATTAAACCCAAAAAATCACAAAGTATTGCAAGAAAAAGAAATAGTTGATAACTGGATGAAAAGAGTTAAAGTTTAACTCAACTGAAATTAAAGAAAATGTGTTTAAATTCTTATCTTGTAGAGGAGGCCTCTAAAATGAAAAAGCTTATTTTGCTAGCCGCAGTTTTTTGCCTGATGTTGTCAGTAGGCTGTGCTAAAAAACAGGTTGCCCAGGATGATGTAGTTGTTGTTGAAGAAACTGAAGTTGTAGTTACTGAAGATCAAGCAGTCCCACCGACTCCTATGGAAATTTATGAAGCTGAATACAGTAAACTTCCTACTTCCCATGTTGTTACAAAAGGTGAATGTCTGTGGTGGATCGCTGAATACCAGCAGGTTTACAATGACCCTTTCATGTGGCCACTCATTTATAAAGCAAACAGAGACCAGATCAAGAACCCTGACCTGATTTATGCAGGACAGACTCTTGAAGTTCCTCGTACAGGCTACAGCCTTGACGAAGTTAAAGCTGCTCGCAAAGAAGCAGGTGCTTCATGGAAAGCTCTTGATCCTAAACAGGACGCAGTTGTTCCAGGTGAAATTAAAGCAGCTCTCGGTTATCTCTAATTAGAAGATAGCTTTTATTCTGCAGGTAAAACCCGGTTTTCGTTTAACGGAAACCGGGTTTCTTTATTTTATAGCCGTACAATACTATAAACTTAAATTTTTATGCAAATAAGATAAAACGTAGTCTGTCAGGCTGGACTTAAGTAGATACAGCAATTATGAAACATAAACCTTTGTCCTGAATAAGATCAGTTAAGCTGCACATTGGAAATAACTTTTTTGCTTTTCCGGAGGAACAAATGAAAAAATTGATTGTCTGTCTTTCTGCGCTACTACTTCTTTTTACAGTAGGTTGTGCCAAGAAAGTAATCCACTCTTCAAGGCCGCTTGGACAGCCTAAAATTGTACACCGGGATACTCCTAACACCGTTAATCCGGTGCTGAAAATTGATCCTTACACAATTGACGGACGAACTTACGTACCGCACCTCACCTCCAAGGGCTATAAAGCTGTCGGCCTTGCATCGTGGTATGGAGATGATTTTCATGGCCGCACTACCGCCAACGGGGAAACATATAATATGTATGCGATGACCGCAGCGCACAGAACTCTGCCTATGGGTAGCATGGTGGAAGTGACCGACATTCAGACAGGCAAAAAAGTAATTGTACGCGTTAACGACCGCGGACCTTTTGCTGACCCGGACAGAAGAATTATAGATCTTTCCTATGCAGCCGCATCAAAACTTGGAATCAGCAATAAAGGCATTACCAACGTAGAACTCCGCGCTATTAACGATGTTAATGCGGAACCGATAAGCGCATCGGAAATTGTAGCTTCAACTGCGGCACCGCTAACTTCCACAATACTGGATGAAACGGTACTGGCTGAACCTGCAACTAAAACTGCAACGGCACCTACTTTTACGATAGAAACACCTGCACAGGATGCAAGCTACTTCATCCAAGTTGGTTCGTTTAGCGAACAGGCCCGCGCTGAGTCCATTCTGGAAGGTCTTCGTAAGGAAGGCTACAATGAATCAAGAATGATGGAAGTCACTGTGAACGGAGCAACTTATATAAGAGTTCAGGCAGGACATTTTGATTCACTCAGCTCAGCAGAAGAAGCTCTAAATTCTCTTAGAAATGAATTTTCAGACTTATTCATTGTTACTGAGTAGAATAAATAACAAGTTAAGGGGCCCGAATTATTAATTCGGGACCCTTATTCAATTGTAAAATACAGATCACTTACCAGCAGCTGAAAAACAGTTGCTAGTTCAGTTCTGATCTGAACTTGCGGGAAAGCCTGAAAACAACAACTTTACGCGCAGGCAAAGTTATTGATTCATTTGTCTGAGGGTTGCGCCCTTTTCTTGCATTCTTGTCATAAGCTTCAAACTTTCCAAAACCGCTGACCAGCATTGCATGATCGCTTTTGATAGCCTGCTTCATAATGTCAAGGATGCTTTCAACCAGATCTTTGATTTCCGCTCTATTTCGATCGGTTTTCTCATAGATGTAATCAACTACACTGGCTTTAGTAAGAGTGTTTCCGTTAGCCATTTCCTCTCCTCCGGTATCCCCGGCCCTGTGTGGTCAGGGGCGGCGGTTTTTAAGTTATCCACTGTAATAATCTACAGTAGCAATACTAGCTAAAACGATATCTCTAGGATAAATTAACTATCAATTTACTGACTTTATCATTTTTTCTATCTTTTGGGCAAGAGCCAAAGCTTCATCCATACTACCGTACTCACTTTGATCCCAAAGTTTAAAGCCATCATTTTCAAAACGAGGGATAAGATGAAAATGAGCATGAAAAACCAGCTGCCCTGCGGCAGCGTTATTGTTCATGAGAATATTCATTCCATCTGCTTTTGTCGCCTTAACAATCGCATCACCAACCACTTGCTCAGCAGTGATAATTTCCGTCCCGAGATCAGCTGGAAAATCCCAAATATTTTTGTAATGCTTTTTGGGGATAATCAGAGCATGGCCCTTATTAACTGGCCCTATATCTAAAAAACTTAAAATATTTTCAGTTTCATAAATTTTAAAACAAGGGATATCACCGGCAACGATCTTACAAAAAATACAGTCTTGATTGTTCATATTATTTAATGTTGAAATACATATGTTGCGTGTTAAAGGAAATCACCTTAAATTGAATGAAATTCACTTCACACAGATAATTTTATTAAATATTTACCTAACCATCTTTTTTTAATCAAGCTAATTTATTAAATAAAGGTAAGATTAACACTTTTTTTTCAAGGAACAGCCCAAAAAAATGAATTGTCTTCGCCTCAAACACCCCGAGCCGAGCCGCCCGAAAACCCGTATCTGGCCTATCTTTATGCCGTTTATGGGGTGCCCGTCACGTTGCGTATACTGCTCACAGGAAAGACAAACTGGAACAGCCGCTAAGGGATTAAACAAAATATATCAAGCTATTACCGAAGAAATACCCGCTTTTTTTTCAAATTCAAACCGTAAACCTCTCGAATTGGCTTTTTTCGGCGGCACTTTTACTGCTCTTCCTATGGAATGGCAGATTAAATTTTTAACAGCAGCTAAAAAACTTAAAGAAAAAGGTTTCATCACAAAAATAAGATGCTCCACCAGACCGGATTGCATCGATTTTGATAGTCTCAAAAAACTTTCTGAATGCGGACTTGATATGGTTGAGCTCGGCATTCAATGTTTTTCAGCGCACACGCTAAAGAGATCAGGAAGAAACTACACCCCTGAGACGGCTATTAAAGCATGTGAAACGGTCAAAAAAGCCGGTCTTTCCCTTGGCATTCAACTTTTGCCGGGCTTGCCTGGTTCCAAAGATGGTGAGTTTCAAACTGATATTGATAAAACTATTTCTCTCTGCCCAGATGCTGTAAGGATTTATCCCTGCCTCACTGTAAAAGGTACAGCACTCGAAAAACTTTACAACGCAGGTAAATACGAACCTTGGAGTTTGAAAAAAACAGAAGAAGAATTACCTAGGGCTCTACTGAGACTTTGGACTCATAATATTCATGTCATTAGAGTCGGCGTTGCTTCCGAAGAAGGATTCCAAAATAATATTGTAGCAGGCCCAACACACCCAGCTCTTGGACAAATCATACGCTCTAAGACCTTATATTTATATATTTTAATAAATTTAGCCTCTTTAGATTCAGAACTACACAAAATTGTTATTCCTTCAAAATACTCCGGAGAATTCTGGGGGCATAAAGGCGCGCTTAAACCACTCTATGCGCATTTCAAAATTACACCCGAAATCTGTAGCTTCACGGAAGGGAAGCATTTTGAGATTTATACCAAAAAAGTATAATATTATTTAATATTTATACTTCTTATTAGCAATGATTCCTGTTAATAGCTTTTACATGCTAACTACCTAGCTAAATATAATTCATTGATTATTTCTTTCAGAAACGGATTCAATGGGTTAGTATAAATAAAAGTAACAGGAGACGAATATGACCGCACTTACTGCTGAAGATAAATATCGTAATTATATTCCCAAAGAAAGCCGTGACTATTTAACAAAACTATTCTCCAACTTTGATAAAGTTGTTTCAATTGAAGTTTACACTCAAAAAGGGCTTCATGATGATTACAACAAATTTACTCTTGATCTTTGCCGTGCTCTTAATCTTTTTTCTGAGAAGGTTGAACTGCATGAATATTCTCTTGATTCTGAAATGGCACGCAGACGCAGTGTGGAAACAACTCCGACAATCCTGATCTCTCCAGAATTATATGATATCAGATTTTTAGGAGCTCCGGCTGGTGAAGAAGGCAGAGCTCTTATTGAATCACTCCACCTTGCTTCACTAGGGACATCTATAATTTTAGATAGTACAAAAGAAATTCTGGCCAAGCTGGATTCAAATCGCCGAATTAAAGTATTTACCAGCCCTGCCTGCCCCTACTGCCCGGGTCAGGCTATCAACGCATTCAAAGCAGCTGTGGCCAAACCGGATAAAGTCTCTGCATGGTGCGTATCAACCATGGAAAACACAGATTTAGCTGAAAAATACAAGGTTGGATCAGTACCACATACTGATTTTAATGACGAAATTTCCTTCATAGGCCTTGAAGCTGAAGAAAAGTTCATGACTCAGCTGCTTTTTCTTAAGCCGTTTGATGACATTGTTAAAGAAAAACGCGAAAATGCAGATGAATCTAAACAAGAAAAAAATGAAATCAATATTGATCTGGTAATTGTTGGGTCTGGCCCAGCAGGGATGAGTGCCGGAATATACGCTAAAAGAAGCGGATTAGATTGCGTAATCCTCGACAAACAAGGAATTGGCGGTCAAGTCGCCTTGACTCCAAAAATTGAAAACTATCCAGGTTTTGCAAGCATTCAAGGGTTTGACCTTGTTGAAATACTAAGTGCTCATGCACGTGAATATACGGAAATAAACCAATTTGTTGAAATTTTAGATATTGAATATGGCGAACTAATCAAAATTGTTACTGATAAAGTAATTTACCACGCGAAAGGTCTCATGCTTGCAACTGGGGTAAAAGTACGCATGCTTGAAGTTCTCGGTGAAAGCAAATTCTACGGCCATGGAGTTAGCTATTGCGCCATGTGTGACGGAAATTTTTATCGTAACGGAAAAGTTATCATCGTCGGTGGAGGAAATACTGCCCTGACAGATGCTCTCCACCTAAAAAAACTTGATGCTGATGTAACCATCGTCCATCGTGGTGATTCTTTCAGGGCTGAAAAAATATTGCGAGACGCTGTGGAACATGAAGGAATCAAAGTTATATGGAATTGCATTGTCACGGAAATACTAGGAGAGGATCAAGTTATTGGCGCAAAAATTAAAAATATAAAAGACGGCTCTGAATTTAAAAAAGAAACAGACGGCGTTTTCGTTGCAATAGGCCAAACTCCAAATACAGCTCTTGCACAAAAAATAGGTGTTAAATTACGCGATGACGGCTTCATAGAAGTAGACAACTCTCAGCGAACTAACCTCGAAAGGGTTTACGCTGCAGGGGATGTAACAGGTGGAGTTCGCCAGATTATTACTGCAACAGGACAAGGTGCAACGGCTGCTTTAGCGGCATTCGAAGACTTCAGCCGCATTTATACTGAAGAACATAAAACTGATAAAAATATCTGGTAAATGACTTTTTAGCTACTGCCCAAGCATATCTTCGCGCATGCTAATAAATGTAGAATCACCTTTACACTACTTTGTATAAACAGTTTTTCAAAGAGCACCCCCGCGAAGAGGTGCTCTTTTTATCGATTAACGTTCGGTTTTAATTTTATCCGCTTTACCACTGTTCAAGTCTGCTTTGCTTCCTTCGCTTATTTCAATGGCATCTTCATTTATCCCATACTCATCAGTCTTATCGGTATCAGATTCCTTAGAAAATTGTTGATCCTTTCCAAAGTAATCGTCTCTAACCTCATTACGAATTGCTGTAATACTAAAAACTTCACCCTTCTGTAAAAGATACATAACACGGTTAAGCAAGTCACGAATAGCAGCTGCATAATCTTCTACTTCCCCCCCAGCCATCTGATTAGCCTCTGCAAGATCTTTCAAGCAATTTACAATGAGTTTGGCCTGCGGGTTATCCCGCACACCAAACAAAGTTACGAGCATAGAGGCATCCCCGGCTCCAAGGCCTACAGCCATCAGTGAATATATTTGATATTCAACGGTTATTGTACGTGAAGTAATCCCGTCAACAGCAGCTATAAACGGTCCATCTTCTCCCATTTTATCTTCGCGCTCAATAACACGACGCCATAGTTGTCTAAATTGTACAGGTAAACCTGAATCAGTTATAACTTCAGGAGTTAAATTTCCACCACTATATTGCTGAAAAAGATTACGATTTAAGGTGCTGAGATTTTCATCTTCTGCTTTCTTAGCCATCGATGCCTGCTGAAGTTTATCCGCGCGTAGCATTTCTAACAATTCCTGTTGCATTGCAGGATCAATAATATCTTCTATATTTGCAGCAATTTCTTCTTCAGATAGCCCCCTTAACGAAGTATATTCTTGCTTTAGATTCTGGTTCCAAGCTAATGGCTTAAGTTTTTCCACAAGCTGTGCATAAGCTTCACCTGAAAAACGATCCTGCCAGCTATTTACGACTATTAAAGCTGAAATTGGGTCTTTACTACCGATAGATTCAATTGCTCCGGCAAACATCGCCTGCTTTGCACTGCTTAAACGATGGTTCAAAACTTCAGGATCACTGCCACGATAAAGCCTCAAAACAGCACCTTCCAAAAGGTTCTCACCATGTGCAAGAGTTGCAAAATCAGGACTGAGGTTTACTGAATTAAGCACGGAATCAATAGTGTCGCGCGCAGTTTTATCCTTCCAGTTTTGATATTCCTGACTCTGATGCTGAGCAACAAGGCTAATTGCTGTTTTCCTGCGTGAATTCAAAAGAACAGTCAGCCTTGAACGTGCTTCGTCATCCGGTAAACTATCTAGAAGCTTTCCGCCTTCTACTGAAAAATAATCATTCACTTCATTGGTTGCGTTTTGCGCCGCTTCTGTCTGCTGCTGCATAACTCCCGTTTTCGGTGAATTTAAAATATCCTGTAATCCTGTCTCAAATGAATTATACGCATCCAGCACACGCAGGTCCCGTTCTTCATCCTGACGATCATGAGCACGCCTTATAAGCTCAGGAGCTATATCCTTCTTGCTAAGTAGCAACTCAACTTCAGGGCTTACACTGCTTGATCTGCCATCCGGTCCCAGAATATCACTTCGCCCCTGCTCCGCTGAAAATTTACCCATGCCACCTGCTGAAATTTTAGGCACTTATTCCTCTCCTGTTAACATTTTAATTATTAAGAAAACCTCTGTTGAGAGAGAAAAATAACGTGCAGGGCGGACATGAATAAGCCGACTCAGGTCCAGATGGTGATGTTTTAGGAAAAAATCTTTTAATTTATAAAAAGCAAAAAAATCCCGTTGAAGCGAACTTCAACGGGATTCTTTAATAAACTTTCTTTAGCAGTACTTACTTTTTACAGTCCGCACTTAGAGATGTAGTCAATCAGGTCGGCAACGCGGCAGGAATAACCCCACTCGTTATCATACCATGAGTATACTTTAGCAAGGTTTCCACCCTGAACAACTGTGAAATCAGCTTCCACAATACTGGAACGAGGATCAGCAAGGTAGTCAGAAGAAACAAGCGGATCTTCGGAAAATCCTAGAATCCCTTTAAGTTCGCCCTCAGAGGCACTCTTGAGCACTGCTTTGAGCTCTTCAGTTGTAGTATCCTTCTTCAATACAGCAACAAAGTCTACAAGAGAAACTGTCGGTGTAGGAACACGTACGGAGTACCCTTCAAACTTACCTTTCATTGCAGGAATAACCAAGGCAACAGCCTTAGCAGCTCCTGTGGAGGTAGGAATCATATTACATGCAGCAGCACGGGCACGTCTAAGGTCCTTATGCGGCTGATCAAGGATACGCTGATCATTTGTGTAAGCATGAACGGTGGTCATAACACCTTTTTCAATGCCGAATGTGTCATGCATAACTTTTACAATCGGTGCAAGGCAGTTGGTTGTACAAGATGCATTTGAAATAATATTATGTTTGATAGGATCATAGTCTTTATGGTTAACACCCATAACGACTGTGATATCTTCACCGGATGCAGGAGCTGAAATAACAACTTTCTTTGCCCCGCCTTCCAGATGCTGAGCGGCTTTTTCTCCGGTTCTGAAAATACCGGTACACTCAACAACAACGTCTACGCCGCAATCTCCCCAAGGGATTTTGCGAGGATCACGCTCTGCAAAGTTCTTAATGGTAAAATCTTCACCAACCTGCATGATGTTATCATCAACAGTAATTTCAGGTGGAAATTTACCGTAATTTGTATCTCTGGAACAAAGAAGTGCATTGGTTTTAATATCAAAGAGGTCGTTTACTGCAACCACTTCAATAGTGTCACGATGCCTTTCCCAAATAGTTTTAAGGACCTGACGGCCAATACGACCAAATCCATTAATACCTACTCTTACTTTACTCATACTAATATCCTCATAGAAGGAACGGATCAGTCGTCGACCCGGTAAATGTAATCGTTAGCGAGTTCGCTTGCTCTCTTAAGTGCATGGAACATACGTGCATTTTCCAAAGCAAGACCTGAAAGGTCTGCAACGCATTTAAGGAAATCCAGTTCATCTTCTGAGAAATCACGTTTTTCAGCGGAATAAACTCTGAGCACACCGACAACCTTTTCACCACGAGCAGTCAGCGGAAGAACAACTAAGGAAACAAGTCCTTCTTGTGCTGCTTCTTCAGGGTACTGGAAGCGGTCATCGTTGCGAACATCTGCAATGCTTAAAATTGCGCCTTTCAAAACTTCTTGGTCAATGCGGCTTTTAGAAACTTCAACAGGTCCTTTTTTTTCGTATCTTTCACTTAGCCCGTATGAAGCATCCGCCAATAGGATCTCTCCGCTACGATCAAGCAAACGAATAAAGCAGCCTTTCAGTTCCATTTCCGTAGCAACCTTCTCAGCTATCTGAGAAAGAACCTTCTTAGGCTGCAAACTTGAGTTAATGGCTCTGGTAATCTCATAAATCGCTTTGTAGAGTCTGGTTTTACCCATTTCTCAAACCTACCTTGTTTTAAATTTCTTAAAAAAGACCGACTAAAATAGTGCGGCGCTTCAATCTTTAAAACACGTCAAACTTCATTATTAGCAATCTAGCATAGCATGCCAGACATTGCATTCAAAAAAAGAAAAATAGTTAGAGAAAAAACAATGCTATGTTCGATTTTGAACATCTAAACTCAAAAACTAGATTCACTATAGTTCATAATGTTGCATATCGAAAGTTGAAAAGCAAAGCCTTTCGTACTTTTTTTTAATTTAATTTTTACCTCTGAGTGTATTGAGAAAACGAGATCGCAAGGTTTCACTCATAAGTCCTCTTTTGACTGAAGAAAGTTTAAGAAACCCTCCAAGTACGGCGCGCATAAAAGATTCGCTGCGACTGTTAGGATTATCAAAAATAAGATTTTGCAGAGTTCCGCGCTCAAGGGATTGCAGGATAACACGCTCAAAACTGTCTTCTGGATGAATAACTTTCTGCTCGCGCTTATCCATTTTCAACGTTCCGGTCTTACACTTTAACGCGCATACTCCACACCCAAGACAAAGCTTCTGATTAATCTCAGCATATTTTCTCTTTTTTACAGAAGAATTGGGGGCAGAATCAGTTTTGTCAACCATAGTAATCGCATCAATTGGGCATGCGCTGGCGCAAAGCCCGCAGCCACTGCAACTTTCAAGATCACATTTTGCAATAAAGGATGACGAAACAAGCATTCCAGGATAACCGGAATATTTGATGCCCTGCATAAGGTTGCAACAACACCCGCAGCAATGGCAGATAAACCCTGCATTCTGTTTGACGTTATCCGTAGAAAGAGTGAACCCCATATCTTTAGAACGGGCCAGAATATCTAACATTTCAGATCGTGGAATCTCACGGGCAAACTTATTACGGATTAAAAACTGAGCGGCGTCGCCCATAGAAGTACAGGTTTCAAGAGTTACATCACACCCCTGCTTTCCGAGATGCATTTTCTCATGGCGGCATGAGCAGAGTCCTACAGCAAACAGTTCCTGTTGCTCAATCAGCGCAGAAGCCTTTTCATAATCAAGGATTTCAACGTGATCTACATCGCGAATAGTTTCTTCATGCGGCAATGCACGCATGATGGAAACTTGCTGACCGTCACCGAAGTTTGCGTCAATAAAAGATCTATCCCCGAACATATAGCTTTGAAATAATTCAGCCCACTTTTTAGAATCAAGATTCCCACCAGTGCGCATCATGGTGAATTCAAAAAAACCGATCACAAACGGGCTGATCATATACAGATATTCATCTTTCTCCCACATATCGCAAACCAGCCCTTTAAAACACATCTCTTCAAGAATAGGCTGAAGCTTTTTCTGATCAATTCCAGTAATTTTTGCGATGCGTGAAAGATTTGAAGGGCGATAAGGCATACGGACAATAAGATCTGCCTGCGCCGGTGAATAAAGAGATTTTAAAAGATCATGCAAAGGTTCAGACCAAGGCATGCGAATGGTGGTGTTATCTACCTTTTTACCTAACTGCCGATAAATATCTTTTCCGATGATATGTCCCATGAAAAAGAATTACCTTGAGACGTATAGGTTAGCAAGCGGCAACGACCTACTTCAAAAAGAACTCAGCAATATATTTGAAGGCTGTAAACAAGATAACGGCTGTAAGTATCCACTTGATAATTTTAGCAGGAAAAAACTTCTGACAACGTGCGCCAAGATACATACCCGCCATCCCGCCTATACCGAAAAGAATCCCCAGCATCCAATCCGGGGCTATAACCATATCAGGATAAAAAGGAGCAATAGCCTGATAAAAAATAACTCCTGCGACCGAAGTAACAAAAGTTCCCATAAGAGCTGCACCTGCAACGGTATAAACAGGCAGTCCGAATATCGTTACAAAAAACGGCGCAATGATTGATCCGCCACCGATGCCGTAAATACCGCCAACCACGCCGACTATCAATGATAGCGACATCAACCCCATAGTCGAGCAATCGTAGACTTCACCATAAAATTCATAACTGACACGAGTCATTGAAAATTTAAGCACACGTACAGTCGGCAGCTTTACACCATCCTCACTTTTACTGGAGTAATCTTTAACTAGTTGCTGAAACTTTTCTTCGGCATATTTATTAGGACTTTTACCTTTTTTGAATATATTTAAGACTAATTTAATTCCGATCCACAACAATACAGTTGAAGCGAAAAGCTTAAATGAAGCCGGATCAGGTAACCATTTAACACGGATGATCGCTCCGACAAGCACACCCGGTAAAGTTCCCGCAATGACCACCACAGTCAAAGGCCAAACCATGCGTCCTTCGCGAATATACCGTAAAACTCCAGACGGGATTGCAACAATATTAAAAAGCTGATTCGTCGCTGAAACAGACGGAGAAGTATAGCCAAGAAATGAAACCTGAAATGGCATCAATAAGAACGCTCCGGAAACACCACCCATGGAAGTAAAAAACGAAACAACAAAGGCCACCAATGGCGGAATAAGTGGATTTACTTCGATTCCTGCAACGGGAAAATACATATATTAAGACTCACTTCTCAGATTAGATGCAACCAATTGAAAGATCTAAAATATAAAGAACCTACACGCTTTATACATCTGATATCACGCCTTGCGCTTAACAGACAACTATCAATGCGTGTTGAGAAATTCACTCGCCGGACCTGAGTCGGCTTATTCATGTCCGGCCTGCCAGATATTCTCTGCTTATTCAGCCACAGGTAGCCTTATTATATTTAGAACAGGTTTGGATTTAATAAAGCTAGCAAAAAATAAGCAGAGGTCTTTATGATTTA